>JBKKCN010000435.1:0-5741 GCA_046712525.1 Candidatus Rokuibacteriota bacterium | reverse complement strand
GGGTCAGCGCAGGATCCAGGCGCTTTCGATGCCCGGGGACGAGGGCGCGGTGCCGAGCTGAGCCGAGGCTACGCTGCGACCCTTCAGCAGCGCGTTGAGCTCTTCGAGGATCGTGAGCGCATGGTCCGGACAGGGGGCCTCCGTCACCGTGCATCGCGAGCAACGGCTCATGCCGACCACACAGGTGCAGTCGCAGTGCCACACCGAGAACGACCGTTTTCAAAGCACTTGGCGCTCCCCCGCGAGAGCAGCAGCGGGAGCCGCGGCCTATTTGGGCAAGGTTGTTCAGACGGTCGCTTCCGGGCCACCTCGGTCACGCCGAGGCGTGGAAGCGGCCAGAAGCTGACCGATGTCGCTCGCCGCAGACCCCGGTGCGAACCGAGAAAGACCTGAAACTATAAACATTTATGCTGCGCGCTGGAGGCGTGGTACAGCCCTTGCTCCCAAATCGGCCACTTACCGCACCTTTGGGGGACTACTCATGAGCGTTGCGCTGGGCCAAATCCTGATCGTCGACGATGAGCCCAATGTCCTCGAGGTGCTGACAGCGTACTTCTCGGACGGACGGTTCGAGGTCATGACGGCCGAGCAGGGGGCCGATGCCGTGATGATCGCCAACTTCAACCGGCCCGATGCCGTGCTGCTGGACATCCTCATGCCCGGCATGGACGGGGTGAAGACGCTCCGGGCCATCCGCGCCATGGACTCGAGCATTCCCGTGGTGATGGTGACCGGCAACGCCGACGAGAAGGTGGCCAGAGACACGCTGACGATGGGCGCCTTCGACTACGTTCCCAAGCCGTTCAATCTGGACGTCCTCGACGGCATCGTGGTGGCGGCGGTGGCAGCGGGCGCGGACCGGGCGTGGTCGCCATTCGGAGTCAATCGCGGCGCCCACCGGGCACGCACGCTCACGGCCGATCAGGTGGCCGCCCTCGTCCGGAACAGCACTCGCGAGGAGTCTGCCGTCATGCCGATGCAGCGCGTGGCGAACTGACGGCTCGCCGCGGCACGATCAGGCAGTCGATCGCACTCACACCCTCTCCCTCTTCGAGCACCGCGAGCGGATTGATCTCGACTTCCGCGATGTCGTTCCGGAAGTCGGCGATCAGCTGCGACATCGCGACGACAGCGGCCGCGCTTTCCTGGAGGTCGCCGCGCGCACGGCCTCGCCAGCCCGAGAGCAACGCCGCGACGCGCGTCTCACCGATCATCTCCAGCGCCACGCTCTGCGTGACCGGTGCCAGGCGAATCGCCACGTCGCGGTAGAGCTCGACCATCACGCCCCCCGCGCCCACCACTACGATGGGACCGAAATCGGCATCGACGCGCGCACCGACGAGGATCTCCGCGACCGGACGGACGCGCTGTTGAACCAAGAGTGTCGCGGCCGCGCCGCCACGCTGCAGCAGATCGACGGCAGCGCGCCGGACCTCGTCGTCGGACGCCAGACCCAGCTTCACCAGCCCCGCCTCCGTCTTGTGGGCGACACCCGCCACGATTCCCTTCAGCACCACCGGGTAGCCTATCGATTGGGCCGCCTTCACCGCGTCGTCCACACTGCGCGCGACGATCTCGCGAGGCCCGCGGATGCCATACGCGGCCAGCACGTGCCTGGCCTCGTGCTCGCCGGGCACGCGATCCACGGGCAGCGCCGCCAGGCGCCGCCGTGCTTCCTCGCGCATGTGGGCGGGCGCGCCGGGCGCGGGCGGCAGCGGCGCCGTCGTCGCCCACCGCACGAAGCCGGCCACGGCCCCGAGCCCCTCCTGCGTTCCGCGCAAGCACGGCACCCCCGTTTCGCGCGACACGGCGTCGAAGGCGGGATGCAGCTCGCCGGCAAGGTTCGACACGACGGCGAAGGGCTTGCCCGTCGCCGCCGCACCGCGGGCGACGTGACGGAAGAGGCTCGCGTAGCGCAGAGCCTGCTGCTCACCCAATCCGGATGGCGCGTCCTGCAGCAGCACGAGGGCGCCGATCTCGGGCTGCGCGCCCAGCGCCTCCACGCACCGCTGCGCGACGGTGGGATCGTAGAGGCCGGCCCACGTGAGATCGAGGGGGTTGGTGGCGTGCGCGAAATCGGGCAGAAGTCCGGCGATGGTGGCCTGCGCTCCCGGCACCGGGGGCAGCTCGAGCCCAGCCGTGTCCGCGATGTCGAGGGCGAGCGCGATCTCGCCGCCGGAGGGACTGAGGACGGCCACACCCGGCGCCGTCGGCCGCGTCCGCACCGAAGAGACGAGCACCGCCGTCTCGATCAGCTCGTCGAGCGTGCCCACGCGGATCACGTTGGCGGCGCGGAAGGCGGCCTCGCACACCGCGTCGCTGCCGGCGACGGCCCCCGTGTGGGCCATGACCGCCTGACGGCCGCGCTCGGAGCGGCCGGACTTCAGCACGATCACCGGCTTGCCGAGCGTGTAGGCGCGCCGCGCCACCTCCACGAAGCGTTCAGGCTTTCTGAGCTGCTCGAGGAAGGCGATCACCGTGGTCACGGCGGGGTCGTCGATGAGGGCGTCGAGGTAGTCCGCCGCTGTCGTCACCGCCTCGTTGCCGGAAGTGATGAGGTGGCTGAAGCCGAAGCCGCGGGCACAGTTGAGGAGCGCGATGCCGATGGAGCCGCTCTGGGCGACGACGGCCACGCCCCCGCGCGTGATGGTGTCGGGCAGCGAGGTGCCGAAGAGCGCGGTGGCGCCCGCGAAGTTGAGGAAGCCGAGGCAGTTCGGCCCGCACACGGCCATGTCGCCCGCGCGCGCGATGGCGGCCAGCTCGCGCTCCGCCGCCGTGCCCGCCGCCCCCGCTTCACCGAAGCCGCTCGACAGCACCGCCACTCCGCCCGCGCCCTTGTCGGCGGCCTCGCGCACGGTGTCGAGCACGGCGTCGCGCGGCACCGCTATAAAAGCGGCGTCGACCGGTTCGGGAATGGCTGCGAGACTCGAGTACGTCGTCTGTCCCAGCAGCGATGATTTGCGCGGGTTCACCAGATAGACGCGACCCGTGTAGCCGACGTACTCGAGAGCGCGCCAGGCGTTGAAGCCCGGCCCGATCTTGTCAGAGGCGCCCACGATGGCAATGGAGGCCGGATTCAGGAGGCGGGCGACGGACATCACAGATCCTGGAAGCGCGGCTCGCGCTTTTCGAGAAACGCCGTCGTCCCCTCGTGGGCGTCCGGATGCTCGAAGACCCGCGCGCACAGCTCCTCCTCGTACTTCACCATCTCGTCCCAGCCGTGACGCAGGTTGTAGGCGACGGCCTTGCGGATGGCGGCCAGCGCCTGCGGCGAGCCCTTCACCAGCCGCGCTGCCACCGCACGCGCCTCGTCGAAGAGGTTGTCCGTGGGCACCACCTTGCTCACCAATCCCAGATCGTACGCGCGCGCGGCGCTGAAGTTCTCGCCGAGCAGGAGCAGGTCGAGCGCGTTGCCGCGCCCCACGAGCCGGGGCAGGCGCAGCAGGCCCATCCCCCAGCTCGGCACGATGCCGAGGTACGCATCGCCGGCGCGGAAGACGGCGTTCTCGGCGGCAAGGCGGATGTCGCACACCCAGCCGAGGGCGGTGCCGCCGCCGATGCACCAGCCCTGGATGGCGGCGATGGTCGGCTTTGGAAAGGTCTCGAGCCGGTGGAGCGTGGAGCGCCCGTACTCGCGAAAGGCCTTGGCGGCGGACGCCTCCTTGAACTGCGACTCCTCGCGGATGTCGGCACCGGCGCAGAAGGCGCGCTCGCCGGCGCCTCGCACCACGACCGCGCGCAGGGCGCGGTCTTTCTCGATGTCGTCGAGCACCCGGTGGAGGGCATCGACCATCTTCATGGAGAGCGGGTTGAACGGCGGCCGGTTGAGAATGATGGTCGCCACGCGCGCGTCACGCTCGACGAGGACGAAATCGTCAGCCATGTCCGTGATCCTCCGGGTCGGGGTCAGGGAGTCCGGCGCTCGAGATCGTCCGGCTGCGACCAGAAGATGAGCCGGCGATGGAGCGCGCGTACGAGACCGTGCAGGATCGCGCCCATGACGGCGAGCACGATGAGCACGGCGAACATCCCGCCCATGTCCATGTTGAAGTTGAACTGCAGCAGGAGCATGCCGAGGCCGCGCTTGGCCCCGACGAACTCGCCCACGAGCGCGCCCGTGATGGAGAAGACGATGGCCACGTTGAGGCCCGCGAAGATGAACGGCAGCGCGTTGGGGAAGCGCACGATGCGGAAGATCTGCCACTCGGAGGCGGCGAGCGACCGCATCAGCTCCATCTTCTCGGGCTCCACCGTCGAGAATCCGATCATCGAGTTGATGAGCACGGGGAAGAACGCGATGACGGTGGCGATGGCGATCTTGGAGCCGAGCCCGAAGCCGAGCCACACCACCAGCAGCGGCGCCAGCGCCACCTTCGGCAGCGCCTGCAGGCCCACCAGGTAGGGCAGCAGCGCCCGCTCCACGAGGGGCGAGCGGGTGATGAGGGCGGCCGCCACGATGGCGGAGGCGCCGCCGATGGCGAAGCCGGCGAGGGCTTCCCACAGCGTCACGAGCAGGTTCTCGTGGATGAGGCCGCGCTGGAGCTGATCCACGAGCGCGCGCCCCACGATGGAGGCGCGCGGGAGCAGGAGCTCGGAGACGCCGAAGAACGGCGGCAGCACCTCCCACGCCACGAGCAGGATGACGCCCGTCACGAGCGCGGGCACCTGGCGCCGCACGCGGGAGGCGAACGTCGTGCGAGAGCGCGTCATGTCAGTCGGCCACCGGCAGGGACTCGAAGTGCGCGCGCACGGCGCCCACGCATTCGAGGAAGGCGGGATCGAGCCGCGTGCGCGACGTCCGCGGCCGCTCCACCTTGACGGCGAGCGTCTCCCGTACCGAGCCGGGGCGGGGCGACATGACGATCACGCGGTCGGCGAGGAAGACGGCCTCGTCGATAGAGTGGGTGACGAGAATCACCGTCTTGCGGTTGCCCTGCCAGATGCGGAGCAGCTCCTGGTTCATCGCCTCGCGCGTCATCGCGTCGAGAGCGCCGAAGGGCTCGTCCATCAATAGTATTTCCGGGTCGTGCATGAGCGCACGCGCGATGGCGGCGCGCTGGCGCATCCCGCCCGACAGCTCGCCCGGGTACTTGTCGGTGAAGCCGCGCAGCCCCACGAGGTCGAGCAGCTCGCCCGCGCGCTGCGCGGCTCGTCGGCCCTCCATGCCGATGACCTCGGCGGGGACCAGCACGTTCTTGAGGACGGTGCGCCACGGAAGCAGCACGGGATCCTGGAAGACCATGCCGATGTCGCGCCGGGGGCCGGTGACCACGCTGCCTCCGATGGCGACGGCGCCCGTGGTGGGGGCCACGAGCCCCGCCACCAGGCGCAGGAGCGTGCTCTTGCCGCAGCCGCTGGCGCCCACGATGCACACGAACTCGCGGGGCGCGATGGCGAGACTCACCTCGCCGAGGGCGCGGACGTCCTCGCCCGACCGCGTGCGGAAGATCTTGCTGGCGGACCGAAGCTCGATGAGCGGCCGAGGGCCGCCGTCGCTCACTTGTGGTTCTTGGCCTGCTCCCGCACCTTGGCGGCGTCGAAGTCGTTGATGCGCGGGATGAAGCGCTCGGTGTAGTACTGCGCGACGTCGATCCGCTTGGCGATCATGCCGCTGTCGACGAGGAAGTCCTGCGTGCGCTCCCATTCCTCTTTCGTGTAGGCGCCCCACTTCGGCACCGTGCGACCCTCCACCCGGTACTTCTCGGCGCGCGCCTTCAGGACGTGGATCGCCTCCGCCAGCG
>JBKKCN010000434.1:0-8510 GCA_046712525.1 Candidatus Rokuibacteriota bacterium | reverse complement strand
GTTATCGACCGCGCGCGCCACGCGGACGAGTACGGCCATGTGCGCCGTTCAGCCGCGCGTGGGCTGTGCGTGGCCCGCATCCTCCGCGCCCGCCCACAGCCACTCGCCCGCATGAATGAGGACGCCGCCGAGCCACACGCGCAGGGCGGGGCCGGTCACGGGCGGAGCGGCGAGCGCGTGCTGCCGCGCCGCTGCCCGCAAGGTGGACAGCCGCTCGCACACCAGGTGTTCCATGGCGTACTCGTTCATGTCCATGGCGCCAGTGTGGGCGCGCGACGTGCATCAGAAAAATCAATTGTTTTGATTCATACGATCAGATATTTTTTGCTTTCATGGACGCCGACGACCTGCAGCTCACGCACCTGCGCGCCCTCGAGGCCATCGGCCGCCACGGTACCTTCTCACGCGCCGCCCGCGAGCTGCACCTCACGCAGCCCGCGGTCAGCATGCAGATCCGCCTCCTCGAGCGGCTGGTGGGCGTGCGGCTGCTGGAGCGCGTGGGTAAGCGCGCCTTTCCCACCGCGGCAGGCGCGGTGGTGCTCGAGCACGCGGCGCGCGCCTTCCGCGAGCTGCGCGCGGGCCTCGACCGCGTGCAGGAGCTGCGCGGCGTGGTGGCGGGCCAGGTGCGCCTGGGAACGAGCGCCGCCATCAGCGTGTACCTCCTGCCGCGCGCGCTGCGTGCCTTCCGCACGCAGTTTCCCGCCGTCGAGCTGGTGGTGATGACCGGGCTCGCCTCCGACATCGCGCGCCTCGTGGTCGCTAACGACCTCGACCTCGGCCTCGTCACCCTCCCCCTGCGCGACCGCGCGCTCGCCATCACGCCCTTCTATCGCGACGAGCTCGTGGCCATCGCTCCCCGCGACCGCGCATGGCCGCGGCGCCGCCCCGTGACCGCCGCCGAGCTCGCGCGTGAGCCGATGATCCTGTTCGATCACGGCAGCACCGTGCGCCGGGTCATCGACCAGTGGTTTCATCGCGCGGGCGTGGCGCCGCGCGCCGCCATGGAGCTCGGCAACACGGAGGCGATCAAGAAGCTGGTGGAGGCGCGGCTGGGCTTGTCCGTGACCTCCGAGTTCTCGGTGAAGGCCGACGTGGCAGCGGGCCTGCTCGCGGCCCGCCGCCTCGACCCGCCGCTCTTCCGCCAGATCGGTCTCGTGCGTCGTCGTGACAAGGCGCTCACCCCGCCCGTGCAAGCCTTCGTGGCCGCTCTCGACCAGCTCGGGCGCACGCTGGGGCGGGCTCGATAGATGGGTGGTTCCTCCGCATCCCGCGTGCTACGGTAGCCGCCATCTCGCGCAGGAGGCCACCATGACGGTCAGTCGTCGGCGCTTGCTCGGAGTGGGGTGGCTGGCGCTCGCCACCCTCGCCCTCGATGCGCGGGGCGCGCGGGGGCAGGCGGCGTCGGCGGGGCCCGCGGACCCCAGGCTCATCGAGGATCTCGTGGCCGCCAACCGCATCCTGGTCGATCAGGGTGTCCTCGACGGCTACGGCCACGTGAGCGTTCGACACCCCGCCGATCCGGCGCGATATCTGATGTCGCGCTCGCTGGCGCCCGAGCTCGTTACCGCCGGCGATATCCTCGAGTATGACCTCGACAGCAACATCATCGACGCGCGCGGACGCACGACGTTCCTCGAGCGGTTCATCCACGGCGAGATCTACAAGGTGCGCCCTGACGTGAAAGCGGTCGTGCACAGTCACTCCCCCTCGGTGATTCCCTTCGGCGTGAGCGGCGCTCCTCTGCGGCCCGTCTATCACATGAGCGCATTCCTGGGGGACAGCGTTCCCGTGTTCGACATCCGCGCCGCGATGGGCGAGATGACCGACATGCTCGTCCGCAGCCCGCACATCGGCCAGGCGCTCGCGCGCACGCTCGGCGCGCGGCCGGTGGCGCTCATGCGCGGCCACGGGGCGGTGGCGGTCGGCCCTTCGCTCCCCCATGCGGTCTTCCGCAGCGTCTACACGGAGACGAACGCCCGCTTGCAGGCGCAAGCGATGGCCCTCGGCGGCCGCCTCACCTTCCTCGATCCCGAAGAGGCGCGGCGGGCGGAGGCCTCGATCGACGGCACGCTCGGTCGGCCGTGGGAGCTGTGGAGGCGCAAGGCCCTCGGCCGCTAGGCCCGATGATCGCGCTGGCTGGTATCAGCGTTGCACATCACGGATCCTGACCATGGACGTGCTGCGTCCGTACTTCGGGTGGCTCGTCGAGCACACCTACCTGGTGGTTTTCGTGTGCACGGTCATCGACGCCACGGGCGTGCCCTTTCCGGGGCGGGTGGTGCTGGCGGCGGCAGGGGCCATCGCCGCCTCTGGTGACGTCAGCCTCCCCATCGTGATCATCATCGGCGCCGCGGGCGCGATGGTGATGGACCACGCGTGGTATTTCGCCGGCTGGTTCGATAGCAAGCGTCTGCTCCACTTCTACTGCCGGTGGACGTTCGGCTCGACGGCGTGTGTGAACCGCGCGAGCGATTATTTCCGCCGCTTCGGCGCCCTCACCATCATCATCGGCCGCTACGTTGCCGGCGTGCGCGTCTTCGCCTGGCCCCTCGCCCGCAAGAGCGGCGTCGGCTACGTCCGGTTCCTGCTCTACGACGCCGTGGGCGCGCTCCTCTGGACCGCCACGTGGGTCCTCATCGGATGGTTCGTCGGCGACCGCTGGGAATCCATGCTCGAGACTGTCGGCGGCTGGATGCTCGCCATCCTCATCGCCGCCGCCATAGGAGCCGCCGTGCTCGTCCTACGCCGTCGCGCCCGTCACGGTACCGCCGCCCTCAGCTAATTAGCTCGCCGCGTCCCCCATCCCACCTATCTTGCCGAGGGAAAGCGGGGTGCGCGTTTCTCGCGAATAGCCTGGAGGCCCTCGCGCACGTCCTCGTCCATGAACGTCAGCATCTCGAGGGCGATGGACTGATCGAAGATGGGCCCTGCCTGGCGCAGCCAGTTGTTGAGCGACCGCTTCGTCCAGCGGATCGCCTGTTGGCTGCCCGTGCCGAGCTTGTCCGCGACCTCGAGCGCCTTGGCCATGAGCTGGTCGGCGGGCACGCAGAGGCTCACGAGGCCGATGCGCTCCGCCTCCTTGCCGTCGATGAAGTCCGAGGTGAGCAGGTAGTACTTCGCCTTCGCCATCCCGCACAGCAGCGGCCACACGATGGCGGCGTGGTCGCCCGCCACCACGCCCAGACGCGTGTGGCCGTCGGTGATGCGCGCGCTCTCCGACATGATGCTGATGTCGGCGAGCAGCGCCACCACGAGCCCGGCGCCCACCGCCACCCCGTTGATGGCCGACACGATCGGCTTGTCCGTGTTGATCATGTTGTAGACGATGTCGGAGGCCTCGCGCAGCGTGCGGGCCATGCGCTTGGGATCTTTGCTGTTGGCCTCGACCATTTCGAGGTCGCCGCCCGCGGAGAACGCGCGCCCCTTACCCGTCACCACCGCCACGCGTGCATCGGGATCGGCGTCGAACGTCAGCCACACCTGGGTCAGCTCCCAGTGCAGCCGGTCGTTGGTGGCGTTCAGCAGCTCGGGGCGGTTGAACGTGATGACGAGAACGCCGTTCGGCTTGCGCTCGAACAGCAGGTGCTGGTAGTCGGCGTAGTCCATTCACCCTCCTGGAGGCTGGCGCGGCACCCACTTGACAACGATCGCTTCCGGGCTCTCAATCCTACCCCATGCGTCCCCTGGGGAAACTCACCGTCGAGAGCGACCGGCTGCGCGGCCGTATCGAGGCCATCGAGCGCCTCGCCGCCGAAAGCCGTGTCGCCGCCGAGGCGCAACGAGAGGACGAGCAGCGCGTCGAGGAGGAGCTGGCGCTCTTCTATTCTTTGGCGGAGGCGATGGACGCCCTGCCCGAGCGCGCCCCTCTCCTGTCAGGCTTCTTCGCGGAGCTGCCGCCCACGCTGCAGGCGGGGCGCATGCTGGTGCTCCAGTACGATCGGGCGCAGCGCGAGTTCGAGGTGGTCTTCGAGACGCGCTCGGAGCCCCCGGCAGACGGTGAGGCCAAGGCGGTGGTGGGAGCGCGAGTGCCCTGGGGCGTGGGGCTGGCGAGTATCGTCGCGGGAAGGCGCGCCCCGCTGCGCACCTCCGCCTACCTGGAGACGTGCCGCCAGGAACGCGTCACGCCGTCGCCCTTCGCCGCGGACTTCCCGCACTCGATCGGGGTGCCGCTCGGCGGCACGGATCCCGTGGGCGTGCTCGTCCTGTGGAGCGCGCACCGGGCGTTCACGCGGGACGACGAGCGTTTGCTGCGGGGGGTGGCACCCTTGCTCGCCCTCGCGCTTCGCCGGGGCTGAGCTCAGCGTCGGCGGCGAGCCGTCCATTCCTGCGTGTCGCCGGCGCGGCCCGACGCCGTGTCACCCGCCACGCGGCCACGCCAGGTGCTGTCGCCTGCCGTGAATGCGATGTCGGCGCCCGACACGCGCCCGCCGCTGATCGGCGTGCGCGCTTTGGCCGTCTGCAGCTCACCCTCGAGCCCCGTGAGTCGCTGCGTCAGACGCAGCGTCGCCTCGTGCGCCACGCCTGCGGGCGTGCGCAGCGTCACGTCCCACGTGCCCTCCGCGTGTGCGGGGACCAGCCAGAAGTAGATCGTGTGCTCGCGGTCCGGCCCGCGCGCGCGGAACGTGCGCTGCGGCTGCCACTCGCCCATGCCGAAGTCGTGAGAGACGACGCGCGTGCCGGGACGCAGCTCGCGCAGCAGCTTCGGCCGCAGGCGGAGGTTGACGTCGTCCCGCAGGTAGAGCGTGACGACGGTGGCGGCGCTGATGTCGGTCGTGAAGAGATCCTGCCAGAGGAAGGTGGCGCGATCGCTCACGCCGGCGCGCGCAGCGGCGTCCCGGCTCTCCTGTACGAGGGGCGCGTCGATCTCGACTCCGACCCCGCGCGCGCCGAAGTCGCGCACGGCGGCGACGACGAGGCGGCCGTCGCCGCTGCCGAGGTCGTAGACGACGTCCGCCGCCGTCACGCCGGCCACCTTTAGCATCTCGACACCCACCTGCGCGGGCGTGGCGACGTAGAGGATATCGGGCCCGTGGAACGGCGGCCGCGCCGTCTGGCAGGCGGCGAGGCCGAGAAGCAAGAGGAGCGCGAGCCTACGTCGCATCAGCCATCTCCGGCGCGGGCCCGTGCCCGCCGCCCGTCCACGAGAAGGAGCGCGCGGCGAGGGCGGGCGGCACGCCGGCGTCGTCCGTGTCGAGGGTGGCGCGAGCGTAGTCGAGCAGCGTCGTGAAGATCTGGACATCGTTCACGCGCCGGAACCACAGCGGACGGCCGTGCAGGTAGAGGAAGATGACGTTGGCTTCGCTGCACGGTCCCAGGCAGTCGGTGAACGCCAGGCGCACGTGGCCGTCGAGCTTCGCTTCCCGGAAGGCGCGCCGTACCTCGCGCTTGAGGGTGCGAGGCGGCGTCTTGGGACCGCCGCTGTCGGGATGACCGCAGCAGCACCCCATGCAGGTGAAGATCACTCCCGCGTCGGCCATCAGGGGCGCGCTCCGTTCAAAAAAACAGCGCCCACGTCGCGCGCAGCGTCCACATGGAGAGCATGAAGCCTCCCGCGAGCGCGAGGCTGGCGCCGCTCACGACGCGCAGCCGTGCCTGCGTGCGCTCCGAGAGCGCCGTCTGTCCCGTGCGCCCCGCCGCCAGCGTGCCCGCGATCGCGAGCGGCACCATGAGGCCGAGGCCGTACGCCATGAGGGTGGCCGCGCCCAGCCACGCGCTGCGCTGCGAGGCGACCCACCCGATGACGAGCGCGTAGGCCGAGAGCGGGCTGAAGATCGCCATGGTGGCGCCGAAGACGAGCGCGACCGTCACCGCGCGGCCGGCCAGGGAGCCGCTGCCGCCACCGCCCGGAACCGTGGTGACCCTCGGTAGCAGCGGGCGCGAGAGTCCCAGCTCGCCGAGCGCGCTCGCGAGCGCGATGATCCCGAGCGCGGTCAACATCAGCGAGGCGATGATCTCGCGTGCGCGCGGTGTCGTCACCTGCGCGGCCACGGCCGCGCCCGCCCACGTCATGCCCGCCCCGAACACACCGAGCACCGCGATCAGGGCCGCGGTGAACAGCGCCAGCGTCGCCAGCCATCGTCTCGTCGTTTTCGCCTCCTGAACCAGGGGCGCGATCGTGAAGATCATTGGCGTCCATCAAGGGACGCTGATGCGCGGCACCCCCATGATGAAGGCGAGCAGGACCATGGTCGACGCGGCGCCGAGCGGCGCCGCCGGGTCCATGAAGAGCGCGATGAAGCCCTTGTACGCCTGTCCGAACACGGGCAGGTTCCAGAGCGAGCCGAGCGCGGCACCGACGAGCGTGGCGACGACGAAGATCCAGAGGTGTGGACGCATGGGGCCTCCTTGGCGGCTGCCAGCATACCCGCGCCTCCGCCGGGAGACAAAGGGCAGACCCGCCGCCCGGCCGCGGGCGATATCCAATGCGGCCGGGGTCTCGAAGGGCCGACAGTCGGGCGCCGCGTAAACAACTCGCGTCGTCCGCGCGTCTATCAGCCAGCAGCAACAGATCAGTACACGAAACCCGAGGAGGCCTACGTGAAGATCAAGAGTGTGATATCCGCGGCGCTCGGCGCTGTCGTGCTGGTGGCGTCCGTCGCCGCCCACGCTGCGCCCAATCTGACCGGTACCTGGGTGCTCGACCGTTCCCAGAGCGAGATGCACAAGCCGGACGCGGCCGAGGGCAAGGGCCGGCACGGCGCCGGCGGTATGCGTGAGGGCGCGAGCCGTGGGGACGCCAAGCTCACCGTGGCTCAGGACGGCAACACCCTGAAGGTCACGCGGTCCATGGCCAGAGACGGCAAGGAGCGGACGTTCACCGAGACCCACACTCTCGATGGCACTGAGCGCACGTCCAAGAGCCGCCAGGGCGCCACCGTCACGAAGGCCCTTTACGACGGCAACCGCCTGCTCGTGAACACGAGCCACACCAGGACCACCAAGGAAGGCGAGCGGCAGATGTCACGGGCCTCCGTGTGGACGGTGTCGCCGGACGGCCAGACGCTCACCATCGAGACCACCATGCAGGGCCCGCGTGGCGAGCGCCAGATGAAGACGGTCTACCAGAAGGCCTGAGGAATCGAGGCGCGTCCCGGGTTCCCCGGGCCGCGGCGGTGGGGGGGGGGGCGTGGGGGGCCCTTCCAGGCCCCCCATGTTAACCGTTGGCCTCGGGCTGGCCTTCGTCGACCCAGGGGCTTTTGCGGGCGGGGGGCTCCTTGAAGCCCGGATCGTAGGGCTTGCCGATCGACGGCTTTCCCTGGAGCGGGCGCACCTTCGACATCTTCTTCGACGAGCGCGCGGGCTCCGTCTTGTTCGCGGTGCGCTTCTTCGCTTTGGCCATGATCTGCCCTCCTGAGATCAGCGTTCGCACATGCGGCCTAGAAAATCGCGATCGGATTCACCGGCGAGCCTGTGGTGTTCTTCAGCACGAGAGGCGCGATGGCGAGCATGAACTCCCAGCGCTTGCGCGCCGCGCAGGCGGCCGCCACCTCCTCGAGGTTGGCGTTGTCGATGAGCCAGAGGCCCATCGCCACGAGGCCCACCACATGCACAGCGTTGCCCATGCCCGGATAGGGCAGGGGGCTGATGTCATTGTGCGTGTCGGTACCGAGCATCGCCACGCCGCGCTCGCGCAGCCACGGCATGGAGGCGACGTGAAGTGCGGGCGAGCCGTCCTTCAGCGGATGGCGCGCGCCTTCCTTGCGGCGCCGCCCGTAGTAACCGGTGCGCACGAGCAGGATGTCGCCCGCCTCCACGCGCACGCCGGCGGCTTTCTCCGCGGCGTCGAGGTCCTCCGGCACCACGCCCTCGCCCGATTCCAGCCAGCGCCCGCGAAGGGCGGCGATATCGAGCAGCACGCCGCGGCTCACCACGCCGTCCTTCAGGAGGTCGACCGACTCCACCTGCGCGCCCTCGCGCGAGGTGACGAGGTTGCACGAGCGGTCGTTGTACAGCTTGCCCTTCCAGAAGTAGTGCGCCGGTGTGTCGACGTGGGTGATGGTGTAGCCGTGGAAGACCATCCCGATGAACTCCGAGGCGCCGCGGCGCTCGAGCTGGCGCTCGGGGGTGGCGGTGTCGCGGCCTTCGCCGCTGTCCACCATGAAGCGCAGGGGCTGGAAGGACGTGTCGGCGGTGATGTCGCTGGAGATCGGGCGCGAGCAGCTCACGGAGACGCCGTCCCGCACGAGGCCCGCCGCGCGCACGCGCTGCGCGGGAGTGATGAAGTTCAGGGTGCCGAGCTGATCGTCGGCGCCCCATCGCCCCCAGTTGCTGAGGCTGTCCATCATCGCGATGACCTCACGCTCGGTCGGCGGCGCAGGCATGCGTCCTCCACGCTTCATTGTCGTTGCCGGCCCGCATCATAGACTAAAGTCGCCGCGTGGACTCGGCCACCCTCGGAACCCTGTGCGCGCTCGGCTCCGCCCTCACGTGGGCGGTGACGAGTCTGCTCGTACGCTCGCTCCACCCGCACTTCACGTCGGTGGGCATCAACATGCTGCGCTCCATGGTGG
>JBKKCN010000433.1:0-8621 GCA_046712525.1 Candidatus Rokuibacteriota bacterium | reverse complement strand
CGCTCGAGCACGCCGTCATGGGCGTACAGCCCGCGGAGCGGGTGGAACGACTGGAAGAGGGCATCGTCATCCTGAGGAAGCTCTTCGCCGACAAGGGCGCCTCCCACCACGGCCGTTTCTATTCGTTCGACAACGTCACGCTGCAGCCGCAGCCGATCCAGCAGCCGTGCCCGATCTGGATCGCTTCCAATCCCACCGGGCTCACGTGGAAGGGCGGCGCGAGCGCGTCGGCGGCGGTGGTGGAGCGCAGCTTCCGCCGGGTGGCGCGCTATGCCGACGGCTGGATGACGAACAAGCTCACGCCGGCGGGTTTCCGCGAGGAATTCGGCCGCATCCAGGCCATGGCGAAGGAAGAGGGCCGGGATCCCGCCGCCATCGGCAGCGCGCTCTATCACAACCTCAACATCAAGGAAGACCGGCAGGCGGCGCTCGAGGAGAGCAAGGCATTCCTCGACACGTACTACACCGCCAACTTCTCGGCGAAGTTCGTGGAGCAGTGGACGATCGCGGGTAGTCCCAAGCAATGTATCGAGCAGCTCCAGGAGTACTTCGCGGCCGGCCTCGGTCACATGGCCATCCGCCTCGCCTCGTGGGACCAGGCGGGCCAGCTCACGCGCTTCCTCGCCGAGGTCGCGCCCGCCTTCCGGAGCCGCTGATGCTCACGGGGATCGATCACCTCGTCATCGCGGTCAAGGATCTGCAAGTGGCGCGCACGAGCTACACGACGCTCGGCTTCACGGTGGTGGAGGGCGGGCGACATACCGGCATCGGGACGTACAACGCCCTCATCGCCTTCGAGGACGCCTCGTACCTCGAGCTCATCGCCTTCTACGAGCCGCGCGACGATCACCGCTGGTCCGCGCCGCTCCAAAAGGGCCAGGGGCTCGTCGACTTCTGCCTGCAGACCGACGACTTGCCCGGCGACACCGTGGCCCTGCGCCGCGCCGGCGTGGACATCGGGGAGCCGGAGAAGCGCAACCGCGTCCGTCCCGACGGCGTGGACGTGCGGTGGGTCTTCACCCTCGCGCGCGGCCCGCACCAGGGAGTGGCGCCCTTCATCATCGCCGACGAGACGGGGCGCGACGAGCGCGTGCCCCGCCAGCGCGCGCACGCCAACGGCGTGACGGGCGTGGGCTCCGTGACCGTGGCCGTCGACGACGTGCCCAGGGTGCGCCGCTGGTACGCCGACGTCCTCGGTACGCCCGGGCTCGACGTCGAGCGCCCGGATCTGCAGGGGAGCGGCGCGCGTTTCACCATCGGCCCCGCCACGCTCGATTTCGTGGCGCCCAAAGCGGGCGCGGGCCCGCTCGCGGACTGGCTCCGCGCGCGCGGTCCCTCGCCGTATGCGGCCACGCTGAAGACACGCTCGGGCCCCAGGGGTCCGCTGGATCTGCAGCACACGCACGGCGCGCGGCTGGCGTTCGAGTGAGCTCGCGCGCCACAGAGGAGAGGCGAACATGAGATCGATTCGCATGATGATGGCCGCGCTGCTCGTACTGGCGGTGGGAGCGGTGGGCGTGGCAGCGCAGCAGCCCGTCACCCTCGCTTTCGCCACCCTCGACACCGGCAGCGCCTGGTACGTCTATGGCGCCACCATGGCGGAGCTGTTTCGCAAGTCGCTGCCGCCCGGCTCCAACATCGACGTCAAGCCGCGCTCCGGCGGCGTGGGCAACCCGCGGCTCGTCGCCAAAAACGAAACACCGCTGGGCTTCGCCTTCACGGTGACGAACCGCTGGGCCTTCGAAGGCAAGGAGGCCTACACCGAGAAGCTGGAGAACATCCGGGCGCTCGTGGGCGGTCTCGACACGTATTACCTCGTGGCCGTGGCGCAGAAGAAGCTCGGAGTCAACTCCGTGCGAGAGATCCGGGACAAGAAGGTTCCCGTGAAGATCTACACGCAGCCGGTGGGCGCCCTCGGGGAGTTTGCGGGGCGTCAGCTCCTGCGCTCGATGGGCGTGAGCTACGCCGACGTCAAGAGCTGGGGCGGCTCCACCACTCACGTCGGCTACAACGTCATCGTGGACGCGTTCAAGGACGGCCGCGCCGACGTGCTAATGGCCGTCATCACGCCAAAGCACCCGTCGGTCAGCGAGATCGCCAACGACGGCAACGTGGTCTTCCTCGGTCTCGACGCGGAGACGATCAAGGCGCTCACGCCGCTCGGCTACGTGCCGGCCACCATGCCCGCCAACACGTTCAAGAGCCAGCCGGAGCCCGTCTCCACGGTCGGCTTTCCGACGGTGCTCATCACCAACAAGGAAATGGCGGAGCCCCTCGCGTACGCGCTCACCAAGGCGGTGCTCGACAACAAGGACGCGCTCGTGCGCGGCCATGCCGGGCTCGCCGACTTTGATCCGACGACCGCGTGGCAGCCGGAGAAGGTCGGCATCCCCCTCCATCCGGGCGCCGAGAAGGCGTACCGCGAGAAGGGGTTCATGAAATAGCCGCCGACTGGGTTTTCGACGACGGCCACGTCCTCACGCTCGACCCGCGCCGGCCGGTCGTCCGCGCCCTTGCCGTCGCCGGCGGGCGCGTGGTCGCCACGGGCGGGCACGGCGACGTGAAATCGTGGCGCGACCGGCGCACGCAGGTCGTCGACCTCCGTGGCGCCACCGTCATCCCCGGGCTGGTGGACGGTCATGCTCACCTGGATCGCGAAGGCCTCAAGTCCATCTATCCGTCGCTGGCGCGCTGCCGGTCGATCGCCGATGTCCAGGCGATGGTCCGCAAGCTGGCGGCGCGGATGCCGAAGGGTGAATGGGTCGTCACGATGCCCGTGGGCGCGCCGCCCTTTTATCAGGACCAGCCGGGCTCGCTCGCGGAGGGGCGCTGGCCCACGCGCGCGGATCTCGACGCCGCCGCGCCGGAGCATCCTGTCTACGTGCGCGGCATCTGGGGCTACTGGAACAAGCCGCCCGTCTACTCGATCGCCAACTCGCAGGCGCTCCGCGCCGCCGGTATTACACGGCACACCGTCGCCCCGAAGGGCGTGGAGATCGTGAAGGATGCCGCCGGTGAGCCGACGGGCGTGTTCATCGAGCACAACCTCATCCAGGTCCTCGAGTTCACTCTCATGCGCGCGGTGCCCCGCTTCACGCCGGCGCAGCGTCTCGCCGCGCTGGAGGCCTCGCAGCGCACCTACGCGGCGTACGGTGTGACCGCGGTGTACGAGGGGCACGGCGTGGCGCCGGAGCTGCTCGTCGTCTACCGGCAGGCGCGCGAGGGCGGCAAGCTCGCGCTCCGCGCCACGCTGGCCGTCAGTCCCACGTGGGAGGGCGCCAGGGAAGGGGAACGGGCGTTGCCGGAGCTGGCGGCGTGGGCGGGCGGCCGCGGGCTCGGCGACGACCGGCTTCGCGTCGGCGGCATCTGCCTGCACTACGGCGGTGATCCGGAGGTCGCGCGCATCCTGCACGCGAGCCAGCCGTACACAGGCTGGGCCGGGTTCGTCGAAAGCTCGAATGCCCGCGAAGAGTACGTGGCGCAGGCGACGCTGGCGGCGCGGTTAGGTCTGCGCGTCAACACGCTCGTCACGCGCTGCCTGCCCGACGTGCTCGACGTGTGGGAAAAGATCGCAACGCAGACGCCCATCGCGCCCCTGCGCTGGGTGCTCGTCCATCTCAACGCGGCCACGCCCGATCAGCTTGCGCGCATCCGCCGTCTTGGCGCCGTGGCCACGACGAATCCCATCAGCTATCTCTGGCGCTCCGGCGCCGCGGAGGTCGAGCGGCTCGGCGCTCCCGCCGAGCAGCTGCTGCCGCACAGGAGCCTGGCGCGCCTGCGCATTCCGTTCGGCATCGCCACCGACAACAAGCCCGCCGACCCGTGGCTGGCCTTCAACGCGGTGGTCGCCCGGCGCGACATGGCCTCCGGCGCGGTGCTCGGCGGCCGCGAGCGCCTCACGCGCGCGCAGGCGCTGGCCGCGCTCACCACCGGCGGCGCCTTCGTGACGTTCGCCGAGCGCGAGCGGGGCCGCCTGGTGCCCGGCTTCGCCGCCGACCTCGCGGTGCTCGAGCACGATCCGCTCACGGCGCCGCTGGAGGCGCTCGCGGGGCAGACGGCACGGCTGACCATGGTGGCGGGGGAGATCGTTCATCGTGTTTGACCCGCGCTCGCCGCGGATCTGGCTGGGCATCCTCTGGTCCGTCTTCCAGCTCTACACCGCGTACGCGGGACTCTACGACCTCCTCATCCAGCTGCCCGTCCACGTCGCCTTCGCCATCGCCATCGGCTTCCTCACCGATCCCACGCCCGAGTCACCGCAGCAGGCGGAGGCCCTGCGCCGCCGGCGGCCGCGGCGCTGGCTCGACGGCAGCCTCGCCGTGCTCGCGCTGCTCTGCGCCGCCTACTACGTCTGGCACAATGACCGGCTCGCGAGCCGGATGGCCATGGTGGACGACCCGTTGCGGATGGACGTGGCGGTGGGGCTGGTGTTCGTCGTGCTGCTGCTGTGGACGTCATGGCGCCACACCGGTCCTGCGCTCGTGATCCTGTCGCTCCTGTTCGTGGCCTACGCGTTCGTGGGACCGTGGCTGCCGGGCTTCGTGTCGCACGGCGGCGAGACGCCCATGAAGATGATCGACCAGCAGCTCTTCACGACGCAGGGGATCTTCGGCGTCCCGACCATCGTGTCGGCGACGTTCATCTACCTCTTCGTCATCTTCGGCAACGTGATGGCCTACGGCGGGCTCCTGCGCTTCTTCACCGACGGCTCGCTCGCCGTCGCCGGCTCGAGCCGGGGTGGGGCGGGCAAGGTGGCCGTGCTCGCGAGCGGGCTCACCGGCACCGTCAATGGCAGCGCGACTGCCAACGCGGTGTCCACGGGCGCCTTCACGATCCCGCTCATGATCCGCGCCGGATACCGCCGGGAGTTCGCGGCCGGGGTGGAGGCGTGCTCGTCGATGGGCGGACAGCTCGCGCCGCCCGTGATGGGCGCCGCCGCCTTCATCATGGCCGAGACGCTCCAGAAGTCGTACGCCGACATCGCGATCGCCGCCACCATCCCCGGCGTCCTCTACTTCATCGCCCTCGGCGCCATGGTCCACTTCGAGGCGGTGCGCCGCCGCCTGCCCGTCACCGCGCGCAGCGAGCTGCCACGGTTTTTGGCCGTGCTCAAGCGCGACGGCCACATGCTGGTGGCGCCGGCGTTGCTGGTCTGGTTCCTGTTCTCGGGACGCTCGGCGATGTACGCGGGCTTCTGGTCACTCGTGGCCGCCTTCGTGCTTTCGTGGATTCGGCGCGACACGCGCATCGGCCTGCAGAAGTCGCTCGCGACGATGATCGACTCCGCGCAGGCCGCCATGCCGGTGGCGCTGGCGTGCGCCACCGTCGGCATCGTCGTCGGCGTGGTGTCGACCACGGGGCTGGGACTGAAGCTCGCCACGGGCATCGTGGGGCTGGCAGGCGGCAGCCTCTTCATGACGCTCGTCCTGAGCATGGTGGCCGCGCTCGTCCTCGGCACCGGGCTGCCGACCTCCGCCACCTACATCATGACGTCGATCATGGCGGCACCCGCCCTCGAGCTCCTCGGCGTGCCGAAGCTCGTGGCACACTTCTTCGTGTTCTACTTCGGCATCCTGGCCGACCTCACCCCGCCCACCGCGATCGCGACGTATGCCACCGCTTCCATCGCGGGCGCCGACGTGTGGAAGACCCAGATGCTCGGCACGATGCTCTCGCTGTCCGGGTTCATCATCCCGTTCGCATACGTGTACGACCCCGCCCTGCTCCTGATCGACGCCTCGGTGCCGCATATTGCGTACCGCACGCTGACGGCGACGGCGGGGGTCGTCATGCTGAGCGCGGCGCTCATCGGCTACTTGCGCGGGCCCTGCCGGCTGTGGGAGCGTGCCGTGCTCACGGCCGGCTCGCTGCTGCTCATCTTCCCCGGGGTGTGGACCGACGCGCTCGGTGCGGCGTGTCTCGCTGTGGTCTGGTGGTCGCAGCGGGGGGCGCGGCTGGTGGCCGAGGTGCCGGTGACAGTGCGCCAGCCGGACTGAGCCGTGCTACGGTCAGTTGCGTTCCGGGCGGGGCGCGCGTGGTCCTGGTCGTGATCTTTCTCGCGGTGGTGACGATCGACGTGATCGGAGGACAGCGATGAGCAATGGTTTCATGGACATGCGGCAGTGGATGGCACTGCTCGAAAAGGATAACGAGCTGCGCCGGATCACCGCCGAGGTGGACTGGGACCGCGAGATCGGCGCCGTGGCCCGCCGTGTGCTGGAAAAGAAAGGCCCCGCGCTCCTCTTCGAGAACATCAAGGGCTATGGCAAGGGTGCGCGGTGCACGCGCCTCTTCACGGGCGGCCTCGGCGACCGCCGGCGCCTGGCGCTCGCGCTCGGCTTTCCCAGGGACGTGTCGAATCCCGAGCTCGTGCAGTACGTGATGAAGAAGAACAAGGAGACCATCCCGCCGCGCGTGGTGCGCACGGGGCCGGTGAAGGACGTCGTGCTCACGGGCGGCGACATCGACCAGAATCAGTTCCCCGTTCCGAAATGGCAGTACCGGGAGGGCGGCCGTTACATCCACACCTTCTCCGGCATCGTCACGCGCGATCCCGACACACGCGTCATGAACGTGGGCATCTATCGCGGCATGGTGAGCCGCCCCCACACCACGCCCTTCCTGCTCATCAAGGGGGGGCAGCACTGGGGCCAGCACTTCGTGAAGTACGCGGCGAAGGGCGAGCCGATGCCCGTCGCCTGCATCATCGGCTGGGATCCCATCATGCCGTTTTTGGCGGGATCGCCCATTCCGGCCGGCGTGTGCGAGTACGACGTGATGGGCGCCTACCGCGGGGAGCCCGCCGAGCTCGTGAAGTGCGAGACGGTTGACCTCGAGGTGCCCGCGAGCGCCGAGATCGTCCTCGAGGGGTTCATCAGCGACGATCCCGACACCTACGAGATGGAGGGGCCCTTCGGCGAGTTCACGGGCTACGTGTCGGACGTACCCACGAAGCGGCCCACGATGACGATCACGTGTATCACGCACCGGCGGGATCCGATCTTCCGTGGCTCCCTCGAAGGCACGCTGCCCGGCTCGTACAGCGAGAACAGCGTCATGTCCTCCGTGCAGCGGGCGGCGATCGCCTGGAACATTCTCAACGGCGCCGGCATTCCCGGCATCCTCGACGTCTTCGTGCATCCCATCACCAACGGCGTGAACATCTGCGTGCAGATCAAGAAGCACTATCAGGGCCAGCCCAAGCAGATCGCGGCCGCCCTCTGGGGCAACAGCGCCGCGCAATACCGGTACAAGAACGTGATCGTCGTGGAGGAAGACATCGACGTGTCGTCGTACGAGCAGATCGACTGGGCCTTCGCGCACCGGGTCAATGCAGGAGAGGACGGCATCGTGGTCTTCCCGGGCATCTTCGGCTCGCCCATCGACCCCTCCACGCCCCTCGCCGACCGTGACGTGAGCCGCCTCGGCACCGGCCTGTGGAATCGCGTCCTCATCGACGCCACGCGCTCGTGGAAGTTCGAGCGCAAGGCGGAGTGGTCGAACGAGCGCTTCCCGCCCACCGTGCGGCCGGCGGAGGAGGACGAGGCGCGCGTACGGGCGCGCTGGAGCGAGTACGGCCTCGGGGACCTCACGTGAAGATCGTCGAGGTGCAGGCCATTCCGCTCGCGCTGCCGCTGCGCGAGAGCGCGCCCGGCGTGTCGCCGTGGGCGGCGGGGACGGGCAAGCAGATCCTCGTGCGCATGACGACGGACGACGGCCTCGTGGGCTGGGGCGAGTGCTTCGCGTACGGCGCGCCGCTGGCGGTCTGCAACGTGGTGGAGGAAGCGCTGGCGCCCATCGTCCTCGGCGCCGATCCCACGCGCATCGAGCACCTCGTGGACCGCATGCACCGCGCGCTCATGATCTGGGGCCGGCGTGGCCTCGCCATGATGGCGGTGAGCGGCGTGGAGCTGGCGCTGTGGGACATCGCCGGCAAGGCGCGCGGTGTGCCCGTCTACGAGCTGCTGGGCGGTCTCTGCCAGCCGCGGCTGCGCGCCTACGCAAGCCTGCTGCGTTACGACAAGCCGTCGGAAGTGGGACGGGCGTCCGCCGCCATGGCGCAGCAGGGCTATACCGCCATCAAGCTGCATCAGGTGGACGTGGAGTCGGTGGCGGTGGCGCGCGAGGCGGTGGGGGAGAGCGTCGAGCTGATGCTCGACACGAACTGCCCCTGGAGCGTCGAAGACGCCGTGCGCATCGGGCGGCAGCTCGAGCGCTTCGATCTGCGCTGGCTCGAGGAGCCCGTGTGGCCGCCCGAGGACTACGCCGGCCTCGCGCGCGTGCGTGATTGCGTGCGCATCCCCATCGCGTGCGGCGAGAACGAGGCCACGGTCTTTGCGTTCCGCGAGATCGTGAAAGCGGGCGCAGCCGACATCGTGCAGCCGAGCGTGACGAAGGTGGGCGGCATCGCGGAGATGAAGAAGATCGCCATCCTCGCCGCCGCCGCCAACGTGACCTTCGTGCCGCACTCCTTCTACTTCGGTCCCGGCCTCGCGGCCACCCTGCACGTGGCGGCCTCCACCCCCGGCGTGCCCTACGTCGAATTCCCGCCCGGCGAGCTGACGCCCGCGCTCCTCGCGCACCCGCTGCGCTGTGTGGACGGATTCGTCACTGTCCCCGAC
>JBKKCN010000432.1:0-4016 GCA_046712525.1 Candidatus Rokuibacteriota bacterium | reverse complement strand
CGCAGCACCGCCACCAGCAGGTGCGCGAGGCCGCCGATCCACACGAAGGCCGCCGACTGGTGGACGGCGTCCGCGGCCAGCAGCAGCGCGCGGCTGCCCGGCCGCGCGGCCGCGTGGCTCGTCCAGGAGGCGAGCACCGACAGCAGCGCCGCCAGGAGCAGCGCGAGCGCGCTCCAGCGGCGGTGGCGCGGGTCCCGGTAGAGAGCGAACGCGGTGATGGCGATGGCGACGGCGGTGACGATCCGTCCCACCGACACGCGAAAGAACAGCGTGGCGCCGAACTCGCGCAACGGCCACGGTCCGCCGTCGGCGAGGGCGATCATCTGGACGATCAGCGCCAGGACCTGGCCCGCGGCGACGGTGAGGGCGCCGCCGGCCAGGAGGCGGAGCACGCGGCGGGCTCGCTCGGCGGCGCCGGCGTCGGTGGCGGAAACCGGCCGGATGACCCAGAGCAGGAACACGATGCCGCCGACGGCGATCGCCTGGCCGGCGAGGATCAGGCCGCGCAGCACGACGTCGACGAAGCCGGCCACGACGGTCTAGCGCGGCCGGCGCGCGGCGCCGCCGAGCAGGAGCAGGAGCACGAACAGCGGCGTGCCGAGGGCGGCGATGACGAGGAACCACTGCGCGCGGCCGAAGGCCGCGAGCAGCACGATCAAGTAGATGAAGTCGCGATTGGCGAGGGCGTCCGTGAGGCGGGAGGCGGCGGAGCCTGCGGCGCCCACCGGCTGCTTGCTCACGAACCGGCGTGACACGGTGGCGGCAGCACCCAGCGAGCCGGCGATGGCGACGGCACCCGCCAGCAGCGGCCACCACGAGTCGGTGGGCCGGCTCCAGCCGAGCGCCATGCTGCCGAAGACGGCGACGTGCACGGTGTTGTCGCCCCAGAAGTCGAGCAGGGCTCCCGCTTTCGACTCGCGGAAGGTCAGGCGCGCGAGCTCGCCGTCGCAGCCGTCGAGGATGGAGTGGAGCAGGAACAGGAGCGCGCCCGCCAGCTGCAGGGACGGCGCCGGCGACAGGAAGAAGGGCGCGCCCGCCAGACCGATGGCGAGGCTGATGACGGTCATCGCGTTGGGTGTGATGGAGGTGGAGACGAGGTGGCGCGTCACCGCCAGCGAGATCGGCCGCTCCACGTGGCGCGACATGAACCCCTCGCTCGGCTTGATGAGGCTGCGCAGCAGCCACGCTTCAGCCTGCGCGATGTCGTCACGGCTGCGTACGGGAAAGCGCCCGCCCTCGTCCGCGGGCAGCGGTGCCAGTGGCAGCGTGCGCTCGAGCGCCGTGGCGAGGTCGCCCGCGTCCGGGTAGCGCGCGGCGGCCTCGAGCACGCGCGCGGGATCGGCAGTCTCGACGACGACCGCCGCCGGCCCGTCGACGTGGACGGTCTCGGGCGTCAGCGGCGTCACCAGCAGCGTATGCAGCCACGCGGGCTGGACGACGACGTTGGCGGCGAGCAGGACGATGCGCCGCGGCCGCGCCCCACCGTCGCCCGCGGTGCCCGGCGTGTCCCGTACTTCGGCGAAGCCGGCGCGCTCGGCGGCGAGCATCATGCGCCGGCGGAGCGTGAGGCCGGCCAGCACCGTGTCGGGAGCGACGGCGGCGCGGGGGCGACACGGCAAGATCACGAAGAGGCTCTCCACCGTGGCGGCGCGAGTCGCGGTGGTGTTCAGACCACGATCTCCAGCGACACGGCGTGGCCGCCGCCACGGTCCGACTCGCGGGCGGCGCTCTCCAGCATCACGCACTGCATCGCCTCCGCGAGGTTGCCGCCGCGGGGAGCGCGGCCGCTGATCTCATCCACGAACTCCTCCGCGACGCCCGCGAACCACTCGGGGTGCTGCGAGCCGTCGGAGAGCGGAGGCGGACAGTCCCAGCTGCGCTCGGTGCCGTCGGCGGCATGCAGGTCGAGCGTGCCGTCGCGAAGCTCCACGCGCCCGGCGGTGCCGACGATCTCCGCCCAGTTGCGCCGCTCGTCCGCCGCCCAGGTGAGGAGGATCTCGGCGGTGGCGGGCGGGAACTCGATGCTCACGGTGGCGGTGTCCTCGACGGTGATCGCATGGTGCCGGCGGCGCTCGAGGGTGGCGCGCACCGTCGTGGGCGCGTGCCCGATCCAGCGGCTCACGACGTAGAGGACGTGCCAGCCGTGGTCGGTCAGGATCCCGCCCCCCGCGACGTCGGGGTCGAGGCGCCAGTTCACCGCGGAGGCGTCGGCGATGGCGGCCGGCCGCGTACGCAGCGTGTGCCACGTCACGCGCCGCACCTCGCCGATGGCGCCCGCGCGCACGAGGTTCGCCGCGCGCAGGATGATCGGGGCGTAGTGCCAGTTGTGGACGGTGTGGAGCACGCGCTCGCTCTTGTCGGCCGCACGCGCGAGGACGGCGGCGTCCTCGGGCGAGCCGACGAGCGGCTTCTCGCACAGCACGTGCAGGCCGCGCTCGAGGGCCTCGCGCACGACGGCGGCGTGGCTCGAGGGCGGCGTGCACACGTCCACGAAGTCCAGCCGCTCGCTCGCGAGCAGCGCCTCGAGCGTCCCGTGCCAGCGCGCGTGCGGCAGGCGCGTGGCGAAGTCGGCGCGGCGGTCGGCGCGCGTGTCGGTGGCGGCCACGATCTCGACGTCGCGGCGTCGGATCCAGGCGGGCAGGTGGCCGTGCACGGCCACGTTGCCGAGGCCGACGATGGCACCGCGCAGCATGCTAGGCGAGCCCGTGCTCGCGCACGACCGCCTCCAGCGCCTCTTCGAGAATGGCGAGGCCGGCCAGCGCCTGCTCCTCGCTGATGACCAGGGGCGGGTTGATGCGGATCGTCGGCGCATAGGTCATGGCGACGAGCCCGCGGCGCAGGCATTCCTGGTAGAGCGATCGGGCGACGGCCTTGTCCACGGGCTCCTTGGTCGTGCGGTCCTTGACGAGGTCGATGCCGAGGAGCAAGCCGCGGCCGCGGACGTCGCCCACGCAGCGGAAGCGCTCCTTCATCGCGTGCAGGCGCGCCAGCATCACGCGCCCCACACGCTCGGCGTTCTTCACGAGGTCTTCCTTGACGATGATCTCGAGCGCGGCGAGCCCGGCGGCGGCGGCGAGCGGGTTACCGCCGTAGCTCGACGAACTCGCGCTCGGATTCGACCACGGCTTGGTCGCCGTCAGGGTGTCGGTCGAGATCACGCCGCTCAGCGGGAAGCCGCCGCCCATGCCCTTGCCCACGGTCATGATGTCGGGGATCACGCCGTCGTGCTCGTGGCCCCACAGCTGGCCCGTGCGTCCGAACCCGGTGATCATCTCGTCCACGAGCAGCAGCGCGCCGTGCTCCTCGGCGACCGACTGCACCGCGCGCAGGAATCCGTCCGGCGGCACGATGTTGCCGGCCGTGCCCTGCACGGGCTCCACGATGATGGCCGCGATGTCGCCCGCCGTCTGATACTTGATGACGTCGCGGATGTAGTCGACGCAGGCGATCCCGCACGAGGGATAGGTCATCTTCAGGGGGCAGCGATAGCAGTCGGCGTACGGCGTGAGGTGCTGGCCGGGCAGGAACGGACCCAGATGGTGCTTGAAGTCCGAGCCGAGGAGGCCGAGCACGCCGCCGGTCTTGCCGTGGAAGCCACCCCAGAACCCGAGCACCTCGTGGCGACCGGTGACGATCTTGGCCAGCCGCAGCGCTGCCTCCACCGCCTCCGCGCCGCCCGAGAAGAGCTGGATGCGCGTGAGCCCCTCGGGAGTGAGCGCGCCGAGCGCCTCGAGGAAGCGCGCGCGCGTCTCGGTGGTGAAGGAGCCGAAGGTCAGCCGCTCCACCTGGCGCTTGAGCGCCTCCACGTAGTGCGGATGGCAGTGACCGACGCTGCCCACGGCGATGCCCGCGATGAAGTCGATGTAGGCGTGGCCGTCCTCGTCGTAGAGCGTGCTGCCTTCGCCGCGCGCCATGGCCAGCCCCGCGTACTGCGCGAAGCCCTGGAGGCCGGGCGCGATGTGGCCCTGCTCGCGCGCGACGATCGCCTTCGAGCGCGGCCCTACCTCGCGGCGCTC
>JBKKCN010000431.1:0-5062 GCA_046712525.1 Candidatus Rokuibacteriota bacterium | reverse complement strand
TATCTCCCCAGGTACTTCGGTGGTCGCTTCTCCAGGAAGGCCGTCACGCCTTCCTGGTAGTCGTGCGTGGAACGCAGCCACGCGTACGCCTTGCGCTCCAGCTCCAGCGCCGTCTCCCGCGGCGCTTCCGCGCCGGGGTCGATGACCATCTTCAGCGTGCGCAGGGCGAGCGGGGCGCGCTCGGCGAGCTCCTTGGCGAGGGCGCCCACTGCTCCGTCGAGGCCGCCGTCTGGCACCGCCTGCGTGATGAGGCCCCACGCCTCCGCGCGCTCCGCGGTCACCCGCTGGCCCGTCATCATGAACAGCTTGGCCCGCGTCATCCCGATGAGCCGCAGCGCGCGCTGGGTGCCGCCGCTGCCGGGGATCATGCCCAGTCGCACCTCGGGAAACGCGAACTCGGAGCGGAGCGTCGCGATACGGAAGTCACACGCCACCGCCAGCTCGAGGCCGGCCCCCATCGTATACCCGTCGATGGCGGCGATGACCGGCTTGCGGCACTTCTCGGCGGCCGTCAGCGTGTCGCCCCACCGCTCGAGATCGGCGGGCGACTGCAGCAGGAACTCGGCAACGTCGCCGCCCGCGCTGAAGGCCTTGCCGCCCGCCCCGCGCACGATGACGCCGCGGATGGCATCGTCGCCCTCCAGGTCGCGGAAGAGGCCGGGGAACTCGTTGCGCATGGCCACCGTCATCGTGTTCATCTTCGACTGGCGGTCGATCCAGATGGTCGCCGCCGGGCCCTGCCGCTCCACTCTGAGGAACTCGCTCATGACGTGATCTCCGAGTACTGACCATCGCGGAGCAGGCGGCGCAGGATCTTGCCCGACGCGGTCTTGGGAATGTCCTTCACGAACACCACGCGACGCGGCCGCTTGAACTTCGCCAGATCAGCGCTCGCACGACAGTACGCGTCGAGCACGGCCGCCGTCAGTCCGGGCACGCGCGGCACCACGAAGGCCACCACGCGCTCGCCCCACTTGGGGTCCGGCTCGCCGATCACGGCCACCTCCTGCACTCCACTGTGCCGGGCGAGCACGTCTTCGACCTCGACGGGGTGGATGTTCTCCCCTCCGCTGATGATCATGTCATCGACGCGGCCCGCCACGTGCAGCTCGCCCGCCTCGTCGATATAGCCCATGTCCCCCGTGAAGTACCAGCCATCGCGCAAGGCCTTCGCGTCGGCGTCCGGCCGCTGCCAGTACCCGGCGAACGCCTCGTCGGAGGCGAGGCTGGCGATGATCTCGCCCTTCTCGCCGGGCTTCACCGTGTCCTCGGGGGACACGCGCCACTCACCGCTGGCGGTGACGACACGGACGGTGGAGTGCACTCCTGCACGTCCGGCGCAGCCAGGGCGCTCCTGAACGTGGGGCCGCACGGTGAAGGTATAGATCTCCGTGGAGCCATAGTGATTGACGAAGACCGCGGGCCGGAAGGCGCGCTCGCACGCCTCCGTGAGCGGCGCCAGCATGGGCGCTCCCGCGTAGGCGATCTTGGTGACGGAGGTGACGTCGGCACCGGCGAGCCCGGGGGCGTGGACGAGATCATAGAAGAGGGTGGGGATGAGGTAGAGCGCGGTGAGGCGCTCGGCCTCGATCAATCGCAGCGCGTTCGTGGCGCTCCAGTCCGGCTGGCAGACGAAGCAGCCGTTGACGGCGGTCATGCTCGTGAGCGAATGAATGCCCATGGTGTGGTAGAGCGGCATGACGCCGAGGGTGCGCTCGCCCCACGTGTACCCACACTGCACGACGTGGGCGACGGCGCCCGCGTAATGGTTCTTGTGCGTGCGCGGCACGCCTTTCGGCCGCCCTGTCGTCCCCGATGTGTAGAGCAGCAGCGACAGGTCCGCCTCGGCGACGGTGTGCGGTGATCCCGCTGCCGGCAGCTCGAGGTCGTCGAAGGGCAGCGTGCCCGGCGGCGGGTCCGCTCCCACGAAGACGAGACGCGTGGAGGCACCCGCGGTAGCCGCCTGGACGGCAGTGGCGGTCGCTGCCTCGAAGAGCGCCACCCGCGCGCCGCAGTCCTCGAGGAGGTAGCGCATCTCGCCCGCGGCGAGCCTGAAGTTCACGGGCGCCGCCACCGCGCCCATCGTCTGCAGGGCCCAGTAGGCGACGACGTGCTCGAGCCGGTTCTTGAGCGCGATCAGCACGCGATCGCCCTTCGCCACCCCGAGGGTGCGAAACCCCTGCGCCACCGCGTGGGCGCGCGCGTGCAGCTCGGCGTAGGAGAGGCGGCGTTCGCCGTCCACCACCGCATCGGCGTGAGGGCGGCGATGGGCCGCGAGCTCGAGCATCTGGGCAAGCGTCAAGGGACGAGCAGCACCTTTCCCTTGTTCTTGCGGTCGAGCATGTGCTGCACCGCCGCGCGGGCGTCCTTGAGCGGAAAGGCGCGGTCGATGACCGGCTTGAGCTTGCCCTCCACCACGTGGTCGAGCACGGTCTTGAGCTCGAGGATGGACCCGAGGTTGGTGCCCACGATGCGCAGGTTCTTCGAATACATGTGGCGCAGGTCGATCCGGCCCCAGTGCGTGTCGTGGGAGCCGATCGTCACCAGCGTGCCGAGGCGCGTGAGCGCGTACACGGACTTTTCGAAGGTCTCGCCACCGATGTGCTCGATCACGACGTCCACGCCGCGCTTGTTCGACCACTTCTTGGCTTCCTCGACGAAGTCCTGCGTCCGGTAGTTGACGACCTTCTCCGCGCCCAGCGCCTTCGCGAAGTCGATCTTGTCGTCGGAGCCCACGGTGGTCATCACGCGCGCGCCGCACAGGCGCGCGATCTGGATGGCCGCGCTTCCTACCCCGCTGCCCGCCGCCTGCACGAGCACCGTCTGCCCCGCCCGGAGATTCGCCTGCACCACGAGGGCGTGCCACGACGTCAGCATGGCCAGGGGCACGGCCGCGCCTTGCTCGAAGGAAATCGATTCGGGCAGAGGAAGGATGTTGGCGGCGGGCACTTTCACAAGCTCCGCATAGCCGCCGTCCTTCGCAGCGCCCAGGTAGCCGTATCGCATACAGACGGTGCGCTCACCGCGCAGGCAGTACTCGCACGTGCCGCACGAGAAACCCGGGAAGATGATGACGCGCTGGCCCCTGGTGAGCCCCTTCACGCGATCGCCCACCGTCTCGATGGTGCCGGTCACCTCGCAGCCGTTGATGTGGGGCAACCCTTCCGGCGGCGGATACCGGCCGTCGAGGAGGAGCATGTCGACCTGGTTGAGCGCACACGCCTTCACCCGGACCGCCACCTCGGTCGCGTCCGGGGACGGATCGCGATAGTCGTCGTAGATGATCTTGTCGCTACCGCCGTGCTCCTTGAAAAAGGCCGCTTTCACGTGACCTCCCTGGATCTAACAAACACACGATGTAGGGCCGGTGAGTTCAAAGACATACCCGCAAAGCGTTCGGCGCATTCTATACCCCGCCGCCTTTGGCCCAGCAATCGCCGATTGGCGCCATACGGTTACAAGGCGCGGAGACTCGAGGACACGCGGCCTTGCGGCGGCTGCGGCGGGGGCGATGTTGCGGTGGGTGAGTTATCCCCGCGGAGCCGCACCGCGGCCCGCGGGGATTCGAGGCCTACCTGACTGAGAGGCGCTCGTGAGCCTCAGCTCTTGCGGTGACGTCTCCACGCTGCGAGTCCCAATCCCGCGACCCCGCTGGCGATCAGGAAGAGCGTCGCAGGCTCAGGGACATTGGGGTTCACCACCGTGGGGAGCAGTCCGTACTGGAGATGATCGACCTCCATCGACGACACGTCGGTGATCGTGATGCTCAGGATGCCGCCGGGGTTGCTGAAACCGAAGAAGCGATCCTCGGCGGTGCCTCCGCCGAAATTGCCGTCACTGAACCCGGACGACGGCCCGATCGTGCCCAGCGGGCCGCCGGGGCCGACCGCCGTGAACGTGACCGACCCGCTGCCGTCCGTCCAGACGACGCCGGCGTGAGTCGGCAGCGAGCCCAGCGCAGCCGCGTTGAAGGTGAAGGTGACGGTCCCGCCACCCGCGAACAAGGAGTCACAGGGATTCGGCGCCGTTCCCGTCGGGCACGGCGGCCCGTCCCCCGCCACCGAGTCGATGACAGTGCCACTAAAGCCTGACCCCGTCACAAAGGGACCAACGTTCACCGTCACCCCTGGGGTATCCAAGGCGTGGTCCTCGAAGTTCTCCAAGAAGGAATACGTGAAGGGTAAGCCGGTGAACGGGCTGTCAGCGGCGCTCAGGTAGGCGGTAGGACCAAAGGCGTCAGCGTCGGCCGCCGGTACCCCGAGCAGGACCGAGGCGCCGAGGCCGACAGCACACATCGCGAGCCGCGCAACGTTTGATGTACTCATGATTCTCCTCTCGGTCGAAGGGGACCGGACCCTGGAGTTCCGACCATAGCGCAGCAGGATGTGCGCCACAGATCCGCGACAAATGGGATCAAACACTTGCAGACAGGGGTGGCGGCACAGCATCGAAAAGCGTAAGGACGGCCGACAGTTTCCGGCGTTCGCGAGACTTATCAGAACGGGACTTCGGTGCGCTCGTCCTTCACGCGGCGGGCCTTGTGATCCCAGCGGGGGAGGGCGCCGGGCTCGGTGGCCTCGACGGTGACGCGGATGCCGAGGCCGACTTTGAGATCGCCCGAGAGGGTCGCGCACAGCCCGTCGCGCTGGGCGCGCGACAGCGAGGGCGCGGGATCGATGCGCACGAGGATGTCGTCGAGGCCGTCCTGGCGGCGGAACACGATCTGAAACTCGTCCACGCCGGCGTGGGGCCGCACGATCTCCTCCACCCGGCGCGGGTAGACGATGATGCCGCGGATCTTCTTCATGTCGTCGAGGCGCGCGTGCACTCCGCCCTCGAACGCGAGCAGCGTGCGCCCGCACGGGCAGCGGCGGTCGGCCACGTGCACGACGTCGCGCGTGCGGTAGCGCAGCAGCGGCATCGCCTTGCGGTAGAGGCTCGTGAAGACGAGCTCGCCGCGGCCGCCGGGCCCCACCGGCCGGTCCTGCTCGTCGAGCACTTCCGGATAGCAGTAGTCCTCGTGCACGTGCGTGAGTCCCGAGCGCGCATCGCATTCGAAGCC
>JBKKCN010000430.1:0-3143 GCA_046712525.1 Candidatus Rokuibacteriota bacterium | reverse complement strand
AAATCGTGGTGCCCGACGCCGCGAGTTGGTGGGACCCGATGGCGACCAAGGCGGAGGCCGACGCCTATGCAGTCACCAAAGCCCAGGAGTGGATCGACAAGCGCTTCTGAGGTTGGGGGGTATGATTAACCTCAGGGGGTGTCACATGCGTAAGGCTTGGATCGTGGCCGCGATGCTGGTGATGGGGATGGGCGCCCAGGCGGGCGCCGACCTTCTCACGCCGCGCATCATCGGATGGGAGCAGTTCTTCAAGCTCGACTGGCAGGCGGATCAGCGCCGGGGCCGCCCGGTTGTCACCGGCCACATCATGAACGACTGGGGTTTTCCCGCCCGCAACATCCAGTTGCTCGTCGAGGGTCTGGACGGTAGCGGCAACGTCGTTGCCCAGCGCGTGTCCTGGCTCGGCAGCGAGCTCACGCCCGGCACCCGGGCGTACTTCGAGGAGCCCGCGCCGGCCCCCGCACCGGCCACCGCCTATCGCGTCAGCGTCTTTGCCTGGGACTGGGTCCAGATGGGCGGCGGGAACAGGGACTGAGCCCGCTACTCGTCGTAGGCCTTCTTCAGCGTCGCCACCACCGTCGGATCGGCGAGCGTGCTCGTCTCGCCGAGCGCGCGCCCCTCGGCGATGTCTCGCAGCAGCCGGCGCATGATCTTGCCGCTGCGGGTCTTGGGTAGCTCAGCCGCGTAGATGATGTCGTCGGGGCGCGCAAGCGCCCCGATCTTGCTGGCCACGAAGGCCTTCAGTTCCGTCTGCAGCTCCGGCGTCATCGTTCGCCCCTGCTTGAGCGTCACGAACGCCGAGATCGCCTGGCCCTTGATCTCGTGCGTCTTGCCGATCACCGCGGCTTCCGCCACCATCGGATGCTCCACCAGCGAGGACTCCACCTCCATGGTGGAGACTCGGTGGCCGGAGACGTTCATCACGTCGTCGATGCGGCCGAGCAGCCAGAAGTAGCCCTCCTTGTCGCGCTTGGCGCCATCGCCCGTGAAGTACATGCCGGGAATCTGGCTCCAGTACGTCTGCTTGTACCGCTCGTTGTCCCCGTAGATTCCGCGCAGCATGCCCGGCCACGGCTTCTTCAGCACGAGGTATCCGGCCGATGCAGGCTCGCCGCGGTCGTTGACGATGTCGGCCTCGATGCCCGGGAACGGAAAGGTCGCCGAGCCCGGCTTGCAGACCGTGTAGCCGGGCAGCGGCGAGATCATGATGTGGCCCGTCTCCGTCTGCCACCAGGTGTCCACGACGGGACAGCGGCCACCGCCGATCACCTTCCAGTACCAGACCCAGGCCTCCGGGTTGATTGGCTCGCCCACGCTGCCGAGCAGCCGCAGGGACGACAGGTCACACCGCTTCGGATACTCGTCGCCCCAGCGCACGAAGGTGCGAATGGCCGTGGGCGCCGTGTACAGGATGCTCACGCCGTACTTCTCGATGATGCGCCAGAAGCGATCCTTGTCCGGATAGTCCGGCGTGCCCTCGTACATGACGACGGTGGCGCCGTTGGATAGCGGGCCGTACACGACGTACGAATGTCCCGTCACCCACCCGATGTCCGCCGTGCACCAGTACGTGTCCTCCTCGCGGATGTCGAAGATGTATTTGAAGGTCGCGGTGACGCCCGTGAGGTAACCGCCCGTCGTATGCACGATGCCCTTGGGCTTGCCCGTGGAGCCGGACGTGTAGAGCAGATAGAGCATGTCCTCGGCGTCCATCGCCGCCGGCTCGCAATACGCGGGCGCGTCCTTCTGGTAATCCTCCCACCACACGTCGCGCCCTTCCGTCCACGCCACTTCCTGCCCGGTGCGGCGCGCGACGATCACGGTGCGGACGGTGGGGCACTCCTTCACGGCGTCGTCGGCGTTCTTCTTCAGCGAGACCTTGGCGCCACGTCGATAGCCGCCGTCGGCCGTGATGAGCACCTTCGACTTCGCGTCGTTGATGCGGTCGCGCAGCGATTCCGGCGAGAAGCCACCGAAGACGACGGAGTGCGGCGCGCCGATACGTGCGCAGGCGAGGATGGCCACCACCACCTCGGGGATCATCGGCATGTAGATGGTGACGATGTCCCCTTTCTTCACGCCGCCGCGCTTGAGCGCCGACGCGAAGCGGTTCACCTCGCGGTACAGCTCCCAGTACGTGAGCGTCCGGCTGTCGCCGGGCTCCCCTTCCCACAGCAGCGCCGCCTTCTGCCGCCGCGGCCCTTGCACGTGGCGGTCGAGACAGTTCACGGAGGCGTTGAGCTTGCCGCCGATGAACCACTTGGCGAAGGGTGGCTTCCAGTCGAGCGGTTTGGTCCACGGCTTCATCCAGGAAAGCTCTTTGGCCTGCTTCTCCCAGAAGCGCACCGGGTTCCGCTTGGCCTCGGCGTGCAGTGAGCCGTCCTTGACGCGGGCCCTCTTCACGAAATCTTTGGGCGACGGAAACTTCCGCCCTTCCTTGAGCAGCGCTTCGATGGGCTCCTCGCGTTTCGTGGCCTTGGCCATGACGGCTCCTTGATTCAGATGATAGTGGCGACGTCCCTACCGCGGGGATTCTAAACCAGGAAGGAGGCGTCAGGCTCGGCGACGCCCGGCCAGGCGCGCCCGCGCGGCCTCCCCCCGGCGCCGGGCATCGTCGAGCGCCTCCACGAAGCCGGGATCGGAATTCTCTGCCAGGTTGACGCGCGCAATGGCGGCGGCCGCCTCCAGGGCGGCCGCCGCCAAGAGGGCGGCCACCGTGAGATCGCCGAGAGCCGTGGCGCGCGCCTCGTCGTTCGTGGCGTCGCACAGCTCCACCACGCGCGCGCTTGCCGCCGCGATCTCGACGGGGACCGCGGTAGCCTTGCGCATGGCGGCGGCCACGGCCGCGGCGCGCTCGGACGGCGGCCGCCGCCGGGCGGCGATGACCTGCTCGAAGGCCTCGGCGTCTCGCGCGGCCAGCTCCCAGAGCCGGCGCCGAAGGTCGTCCGCCTCCGTCGCCACCGCGCTCAGCGCAGGTGACTCCGTGCGGTTGAGGGTGACGCGGCACACCATGGTGACGAGGGCGGCGGCGGAAGCTCCCGTGAGGGCGGCGGCGGCGCCGCCGCCGGGCGTGGGGGCGCTACTGGCTAGCCGTTCGAGGAAATCGCCGACGCTCTCCGCGGCCACGCCCGTCAGTGTACCTT
>JBKKCN010000429.1:0-3707 GCA_046712525.1 Candidatus Rokuibacteriota bacterium | reverse complement strand
CCCCTGGCCGCCGTCGTCTTCACCGATCGTGAGGTGACGGACTACCGCTCCACTCTCGGCGCCGATCGACGGCGCGCGCGCGCCTTCCTGCTCGGCCTTTTCCGCCGCGGCATTTTCTTGAATCCGATGTCGACCAAGCTCTACCTCTCGCTCGCCCACACCGAGGCCGATATCACCTATCTCCTCGACGCCGCACGCGCCGCGCTGAACGACCGTGTGGGTGCGTAACGCGCGAGATCGAGGAGCGGACCGGCTTTGCCGGGCCGCTGCCGAGCGTGCGGGGGGCTTGGGGGGCCCGTTCGGGGCCCCCCATGTGATTCAAGTCGCGTGACCGGCCTCTACGCCGATCTCGTGCTGCGCGGGGCCACGGTGCTCACCGTGGACGCGCGCGACAGCGTGACGCAGGCGGTGGCGGTGCGGCAGGGGACGATCGTGGCCGTGGGCTCCGACGCGGAGATGACGGGGATGATCGGCCCCGACACCCGGGTGCTGGAGCTGGCGGGCAAGACCGTCATTCCGGGCTTCATCGACTCCCACACCCACAACGTCCACGTGGGCGAGTTCCGCTACAGCTTCGATCAGCTCAACACGGCGGCGGAGCTCAACCCGTCAGTCCATGACGTACTGCATAAGGTTCGACAAAGGGCGGCGGAAACGCCGCCCGGAAAATGGATCGGCGGGCGCAACTTCGATCCCCAGGGCATGAAGGAGCGCCGCTGGCCCACGCGGCTGGAGCTGGATGCCGCGGCGCCGCATCACCCGGTGATGATTACCATCCGGGGTGGCCACGCGTGCGTGGCGAACTCGCGCGCGCTGGCGGCGGCCGGCATCGGGCGCGACACCCCCGATCCCGAGGGCGGCGTCATCGATCGCGACCCCGGCACGGGCGACCTCACGGGTGTCCTGCGCGACGTGGTGTCGATCAGATATGCGCCCCCCACGGCTACCCTCGCCGATCTCAAGCAGGGCCTCGCCACCGTCAACGCCATGTACCTGCGGCTGGGAGTCACCTCCGTGCACGACGCGGGCGCCACCCCGCGCCCCGAGTCCTACCGCGCCGTGCAGGAGTCGGTGCGCGACAACGTGCTGCGGGTGCGTGTGTACCTCATGGTCTACGCGGACTTCGCGCTCGCGCACGACCGCGGCCTGCGCACCGGCTTCGGCGACGACCGTCTGCGCATGGGCGCCGTCAAGCTCTTCATGGACGGCTCCATCCAGTGCTACACGTGCGCGTTCAGCGAGCCGTACCTCACGCGCAAGAGCCGTGGCCACGAAGGTCTTCGATACTCGCAGGAGGCCGCGAACGAGGCCGTCCTCGCCGCCCACCGCCTGGGCTACCAGGTGGCCATCCATGCGCAGGGTGACTACGGGATCACGATGGCCGTGAACGCCATCGAGCACGCGATGCAGGCGTATCCGCGGCCCGACCCGCGACACCGCATCGAGCACACGCTGTGCCCGACCGTCGATGACCTGAAGCGGATGCAGCGGCTGGGCATCGTGCCGAACTTCTTCCTCTTTCACCCGTGGTTCTGGGGGGATCAGCACATCGAAGAGTTCATCGGCCGCGCGCGCGCGGAGCGGATGGTCCCCGCGCGCACGGCCATCGATCTCGGCCTGCGCCCGTGCGCCCACTCCGACTGTCCCGTGTGCACGCCGGACGACCCCGTGTGGCCGTCCAATCCCTTGTGGGGCATGGCGTGCGCGGTGACCCGGCGCACGCGCAGCGGCGCCGACATCGGCGCCGCCGAGCGCATCACGCCGGCGGAGGCGCTGCGCATGTACACGATCAACGGGGCCTACGCCGCCTTCGAGGAAGCGCGCAAGGGGTCCATCGAGCCCGGCAAGCTCGCCGACCTCGTGGTGCTAGGGCAGAATCCGCTCACGGTGGAGCCGTGGGCGATCAAGGACGTCGTGGTGGAGCGCACGATCATCGGTGGCGAGATCGTGTTCGAAAAGGAGAGCAGCGTATGACAAGACGGATCATGGTGGGCGCGCTCGTCGTTCTCGTGGCCGCCGCGTGGGCGGTGGCGCCGGTGTTCGCGCAGAAGCGCGGCGGCACCCTGGTGGTGGGCAACGACGAGGACGCGGTGGGGCTCGACCCCCACATCTCGTTCGCCTTCGCCTCCTCGAACTTCTACGAGCACGCCTACAGCGGCCTCACGCGGTTCAACGCGAAGATGGAGATCGAGGGCGATCTCGCCACCTCGTGGGACATCCCCAACCCCACCACCTATGTCTTTCGGCTGCGCAAAGGCGTCAAGTTCCACAACGGGCGCGAGATGACGGCGGAGGACGTCCGCTATTCCATCGAGCGCATCCGCGATCCCAAGAACGGCTCCCCCGTGCGCGACACGTATGCGGACGTGGAGAAGATCGACGTCGTCGACCGCCACACCGTGCGCCTGATCCTGGGGCGGCCGAATGCCGCGCTGCTGAGCGGGATCACCGGGCGCGCCAGCTACGTGGTGCCGAAGGAGGAAGTGGACAAGCACGGCTCGCTGCAGAAGGTGATGGTGGGCACGGGGCCCTTCAAGCTCGCCGAGCACGTGCCGGGTGACTTCGCGCGCTTCGTGCGCAACGAGCACTACTACGAGGCGGGGCTACCCTACCTCGACGGCTTCACCATCAAGATCATCAAGGACGAGTCGTCGCGGCTGGCCGCGCTGCGCCGCGGCACCGTAGACCTCACGTGGATCAAGGCCATCGAGATCGAGGAGCTCGCCCGTCGTGAGAAGGGGCTGGGCTGGTCGGAGACGCCGGAGGCGCGGCATCTCTACATCTGGCTCAACACGAAGGAGGCGCCCTTCAACAACGTGAAACTGCGCCAGGCGGTGGCCGCCTCCCTGAACCGCCAGGAGATCATCGACACCGTGCTCCTCGGCCGCGGCAAGCTCACGACGGGCCTGCCGCCCGCCACCATTCCCTACGTGCTGTCGGAGGCGGAGACGGCCGCGCTGCCTTTCTACAAGCAGGACTACGCGCTCGTGAAGCGGCTGCTCACGGAGGCCGGGCACCCCAACGGCTTCGAGTTCACGTTCAAGACGTCACCGCACAGCCCGGACTACGTGCCCGCCGCGCAGGTGATCCAGCGCCAGCTCGCCAAGGCGGGGATCACGATGAAGATCGAGCAGGTGGAGTGGGGCGCGCTGCTGAAGACCTTCCGCGAGAAGACCGCTTTCCAGGCCATCGCCTTCGCGCGCATCTGGTACGCGGACCCCGAGGGCTACGTGTTCGACACCACCCACAGCAAGGGCTCCATCAACGCCGGCGGCTACGCGAGCGCGGAAGTGGACCGGCTGCTCAACGAGCAGCGCGCCACCGTGGACGTCACCAAACGCGTGGCGCTGTGGCAGGACCTGCAGCGCATCTACGCGCAGGAGGTGCCGATCATCTGGCCCTACGCGATGCGCACGCGCTACAACGTGTGGCGGCCCACCCTCAAGGGCTTCGAGCCGATGGCCAACGCCTCCCGTGTGTATCTGCGCCAGACGTGGCTGGAGAAATAGATCAAGTAGGTGACCCGAGGGCTGAATGCAACGTTACCTCGCGGTACGCGTGGCATCGCTGGTCCCGATCCTGTTCGGGGTCTCGATCCTGGTGTTCTCGATGCAGCACCTGGTCCCCGGAGACATCGTCGACATCGTTTCCGGGGACCAGGCCTTCGGTGACAAGAACGCGGCCGCGCGCCTGCGCGAGCAGCTGCG
>JBKKCN010000428.1:0-5257 GCA_046712525.1 Candidatus Rokuibacteriota bacterium | reverse complement strand
ACCTCCACGCGTCTCGGCGCCGCCGGTGGAGACGTCTGCGCTGCCTGCACCCTCGGCGCCCGCGCCGCCTCCACGCGCCTCGGCGCCGCTGGTGGAGACGCCTGCGAACGCTGCACCCGTGGTGCTGCCTCCGCGGTCTCCGGCCCCGCCGGCTGCGGCGATCGTGCCTGCGCCACCGGTTGCTCCAGCGCGGCCGGCGCGAGTGGCGGCGGTGACCACGCCACCGCGGGTGCCGGTGGCGGCGCCCGGGTCGCGTGAGATCGTGCCGCCTGCAGGCGCGGCTGTCGCCGCCGCGCGCTTCGCCATCGAGTTTGGTCCGTTCGGATCGACGGCGCAGGCGGAGCGGCTGGAGCGCCGCCTCACGCAAGCCGGTTACCAGACCGTGCGCTTCAGGCAGAGTCAGCCCGGGGCCGCCGTCTATGCAGTGCTGATCGAGCGCATGCCGCCCGGCCGCGACGCCGCCAGCGTGGTGGCGGCGCTGCGCGAAAAGGGCGTGGGCGAGGCCACGGTGCTCGCCACGGATTCGCCGAGCGTGCGTGTGGGCGAGCCCGTGCCGCTGCGCGGTGCGGTGGAGCTGGCCGAGCGTGTGCGCGCCGCGGGCTACCAGGTGCGCGTCGCTGCGCAGGCGGGATAGGCGGTGACGTTCGTCATCCGCCACGGCAACTTTCCGTCTCACGAGGAAGCGGAGGCGAAGGCGCGCGAGCTGTCGCGGCTCAGCCTGCCCGGCTCGCAGGTCGTCCAGGTCCGATAACGGATGGCATTCGTGCGGTCCGGCCGGTTCGCTGGGGGGCCGGCGGCCGGCAACGCCTTCATCGTGGGCGTGCTGCTCGTGGGTGCGGCCTTCGGCCTGCTGTCCGGCGGCTCCAGCATCTCCTTCACGTATGCGGTAGGCGCCTTCGCCGCCGTCGTCCTCTTCGGCCTCGCCTTCGTGCGCACCGATTTCGGCATCTACGTCGTCATCTTCTCGATGCTGCTGTCGCCGGAGTTCGGCAGCAGCAGCGCAGGCAGCCTCGCCGAGAACCGCGGCGTCACCCTGCGCACCGAGGATTTCGTCCTCATCTTCGTGGGGCTGAGCTGGTTCGCGAAGACGGCCGTGAACAAGGAGCTCGGAATCGTCGCGCGCACTCCGCTGAACCGGCCCATCCTCGTCTACGTTTTCGCCACCGCCATCGCCACGCTGGTGGGCGTGCTGTCGGGCACGGTGGGTGTGTCGGGCTTCTTCTACGTGCTCAAGTACGTGGAGTACTTCTTCGTCTACTACATGGTCGTCAACAACCTGCGTGACCGCCCGCACGCGTGGCGCATGGTCGTGGCTGCCTTCATGACCGCCGCCATCGTGAGCGTGGTCGCCCTCGCGCAGGTGCCGGCGGGAGGCCGCGTGTCGGCGCCGTTCGAGGGCGAGGTGGGCGAGCCGAATACCTTCGGCGGCTACCTGCTCTTCATGATGGCGCTGGCGGCGGGCATCGCCCTCGAAACGGTCACGCTTCGCGTTCGCGCGTGGTCGCTGGCGGCGCTGGCCCTCATGACGATTCCATTCGCCTTCACGCTGTCGCGCGCGGCGTACCTCGGCGTCATTCCCGCCTTTCTCGTCTTCGTCGTGCTCACCAGCAAGCGGCGGTTCATGGTGGGGCTGCTCCTGCTCGGTGTCGTGTGCTCACCGATCGCCATCGCGCTGGCGCCGGAGGCGGTGAAGAGCCGTGTGCTGTACACCTTCCAGCCGGAGGCGGGGCAGCCCACGGTTCGGCTGGGGCGGTTGGGGCTCGATCCCTCGACGTCGGCGCGCCTTCTCAGCTTCCGGCAGGCCGTCGAGGGCTGGACGAAGAAGCCCTTTCTCGGGCACGGCGTCACCGGCTTCGGATTCATGGACGCGCAGTACGCGCGCGTCCTCGTGGAGACGGGCGTGGTCGGGCTCGCGGCCTTCCTGTGGCTGTTGTGGACGGTGCTGCGGAGCAGCGTGAGTGCCTTGCGCTCCCGTCACGATCCGGACGACCGCGGCCTTGCGCTGGGCTTCCTCGCCGGGTACGTGGGCCTGCTCGTGCACGGCTTCGGCTCCAATACCTTCATCATCGTGCGCATCATGGAGCCCTTCTGGCTGTTCGCCGGCATCGTGATGATGATCCCCGCTCTCCAGGCGGATGAAGTGCGGAAAGCCGCCGAGCCCAAGAAGGTGGTTCCCCCTCCGGGAGGCGCGAGGCTATTGGTGTGATCGGGCGCAATGCGATGGCGCTCGTCGCCTCGCAGATCGTGACCAAGGCGCTCAACCTCGCCGTCGCGGTGGTGCTCGTGCGCTGGCTCGGCGCCGACGAGCTGGGACGCTACGCCTACGTCCTCGCCTTCTGCTTTCCCTTCGGCGCCCTCGCTGACTTCGGTGTGGCGACCCTCGCCATCCGCGAGGCGAGCGCGCATCCCGCGCGGGCGGGCGCCGTCGTCGCCGCCGCGCGCCGGCTCACCGCGGGCCTGAGCCTGTCCGCGGTGCTCGTGATGATGGCGGTGGCGGTGATCACCGGCCACGAGCCACGCCTGCTCGCCGCCTTCACGCTCGCCGGCCTCGGCAGCCTCGTGTCCGCCCTCACGCTGCCCTACCTGGTCGGCCTCACGGCGCGCGAGCAGCTGCGGCGGCTGTCGCTGCATCGCGTGGCCGCTTCCGTGATCGGCTCCGTCCTCACACTCGTCGTCCTCGTCGCGGGCGGCGGCCTGCTCGCGCTCTTCCTCGCCGGCTTCGTCAACAGCGTGCTGATGCTCGTCCTCGCGCGCGCGCTCGCCGGGCCCGCGCTGGCGTCGGGCGAGCGAGGCGCCGTGGCGGCGATGGCGCGGCAGGCGCTGCCCTTCGGGCTGATGATGACCGGCTTCGCCCTGTACTACCGCATCGACATGGTGATGCTGGAGTGGATGACGGGACCGCGTACGGTCGGCTTGTATGCGGCCGCTTACCGTTTCCTCGACGTCGTCATCGTCCTCACCGCCTCCCTCACGGGGCCGCTCTTTCCGCGCCTGTCCGCGGTGGCACGGGCCCGGCCCCAGGAGGCGCGGCGGTTGCTGGAGGACGCGTGGCGGCCGCTGTTCGCCCTCGGCCTGCCGCTGTCCCTGGGCGCGTGTGCGCTCGCCACGCTGCTGGTGAGGGTACTGTTCGGCAGCGACTTCGCGGAGTCGGCGCCGCTGTTGCGCGTGCTGATCTGGGGCACGCTCCCTCTGTTCTGGGTGAGCGTCGCCAACCACGCGCTCATCGCCGCCGACCGTGTGTGGCCGCTCGTCGCCGTGTACGCGGGGAGTGCCTCGCTAAACGTGATCGCCAACCTGCTGTTGATTCCGCGCTTCGGCGCCATCGGAGCGGCAGTGGCCACGCTCGCGTGCGAATGGCTGAATCTCGTCGCCGTCGTCGTCCTCGTCCGCGGCGGCTTCGGCGTGTCCTTCTCCGCCACGGGCCTGTGGCGCTACGGCGGCGCCGCTGCGCTCATGCTCGCGGGCGTGTGGGCCTTACAGGGAGCGGGGTTGCTCGCCGCCGTCGTCGCCGGCGCGGCGTTGTACGCGGGCGCGCTGTGGGCGCTTGGCTATCTCGGCTCCGCCGACCACGTGGCCATGAAGCGGCTCTTCGCGCAATGAGCGAGGCGGCCCGCTCGATGCGAGATGGTGGCGAGCGTTCCGCGGGAGGCCGCCTGCGCGGCGCGTACCTGCGATCCCATCACGCGCGCGTGCGCGAGGCCTCCGACCATCCCCTCGTGCACATGCGTCGCATGCTCGCCGACGTCGCCCGCGCCCGCGGCGACGCCGGTGTGCTGTGCGACGTGGGTGCGGGCTTCGAGGGATCGCGCCTGGGGCAGTGGAGGGGGCGTCGGGTCGGCATCGATCTCGCGGCGGCGCGCGGCGTCGACGTGGTGGCCGACGGCCACGCGCTGCCGCTGCGGGACAAGAGCACGGCCGCGGTCGTGCTCATGGAGGTGCTCGAGCACGTGCCGACTCCGCTCGGTCTGTTGCGCGAGTGCGCGCGAATCTTGGAGGCGGGCGGCTTTCTGTGTCTCACGGCGCCGCAGTACTGCATCCTGCACGGTCATCCCGGCGACTACTACCGCTACACGAACCAGGGACTCGACTATCTGTGCCGGGAGGCGGGACTGCGCATCGTCGACGTGCGCGCCACGGGCGGGCCCGCCCTCGTGCTGTTTCACGCCATCGAGCGCAACCTGCATCCGCGCCTACGCCTGCCCTTCGTGGCGGCCGCGTACCGCCTCAGCGACTGGCTCGACGGCCGCGTCTTCGGCCACGGCAATCGGCCGGGCGTGGTGGACGCCGTGGGATGGGCGGTGCGGGCGGTGAAGGCGTGAGCCTCGACGAGGCTCAACTGGCCCAGGCGCTGCGCGAGACCTTCCACACGTGGGACGAGCCCAGCGCGCGCAGCGCCGACGAGCACGGTCACGAGGCGCTCGTGCGTCAGGAGGCGCATCGGCTCCGGCTGACGATCAGCCTGTTGGAGGACACGCCGCCTGCGCGCGTGCTGGAGATCGGCACTGGGTACCTCACGCTCGCCGTCGCGCTGCGGCGCGCTTTCCCGCGCGCGCGCATCACCGGCGTGGAACACCCCCGCCGCGGCTATGTCTTTACCGCCGCCTACGGCAAGCGGCTTGCCGACGAGGGCGTGGCTCTCGCCGCCGCCGACCTTCTCGCCCACGGCCTGCCTTTCCGGGATGCCGCCTTCGACGCCGTCGTGTTCGCGGAGGTGGTGGAGCACCTGCCACCGCACGCGGTGCCCGACGTGCTGCATGACATCGCGCGCGTGCTCGCGCCCGGCGGACGGCTGGTCCTCACCACGCCCAACCTCGCCTCGTGGACGAACCGCGAGCTGGTGGCGCGTGGCCACTCGCCGCAGCAGAGTCCCGCGCGGACGATCGACGGCACCTTCGGCCATCTGCGCCTGTACACGATGGCGGAGCTGGAGACGCTGCTGGAAGGCGCCGGGCTGCGCGTGCGCCGGCGCCACTTCTTCGACCAGGTGGCCGTGGCCATCTCGCCCGTGCGCCGTGTCCTCGCGGCGGCCATGGCGCCCGCGCGCCGGTGGTGGCCCGCGTTGCGCGATACATGCGCCGTCGTCGCCGAGCGGAGGGCGCGATGACGACGGCCCGCCACACGTGCTACGCCGGGCATCGTGTGGATCTGCGTGAGTCGCGCCTGCGCAAGCTCGCCGAGCTCCTCGCCGCCGAGCGTGCGGGACGGCTGCTCGACGTCGGCTGCGCTGCGGGCGAGTTCGCGGCGCAGGCGATCGCGC
>JBKKCN010000427.1:0-9286 GCA_046712525.1 Candidatus Rokuibacteriota bacterium | reverse complement strand
CATGGGCACCATCAGCGAGCGCGGCTGCGCCGACGCGAGTCTCAATCGGCGCTTTCGCGAGGCAGCTCTCACCCGGCTCACGGCGTTCCCGCACTGGACGGCGTTCTCGGCCGGCGACCGGCACGTCGTCGACTTTCTGGAAGCCGGCTTCCTAGGTAAGCTCGAGCCGCAGGAAGCCGCCGAATGGAAGCGCGCGCGCGCCGGGGCGGAAGCGGACGGCACGTTCTTCATGACGTGGCCGCATCACTGCGCGATCGGAACGAAGGCCTGAGCGCGTCGGCGGCGTCCGCATTCGACGGCATCCCCGGCTGCTCGACGACGCCGATCGTCGCGTGGCGCCCGTGGATCGCCTGCGCGTGCGATCGCCTGTTCCGCGCTCGCCGCCACTTCGGAGCCGGGGTGTTCTGGCACGTGCGGATCGCGCGCGCCCGCGACGATCACGCGCGCCGCGCAGCGCAGCCGCCTGAACGGATTCTTCGCGACCAGGCCGTGGAGAACGTAGGCTATGACTCCTCTCGGGGCGGTCGGTGTAGTCACATAGTGCGTCGAACATGCCAGTCGAGCGGACGGCAGGCTCGCATTCGCTCGCTCGCCGCCGCTCACTGGCAGCGTTCGACGGCTCAAACGTCCGATCAGGAGGGGACCACTCATGAACGGTCCAAGGGGAATGCGGCCGGCTTTGCGGACGATGCTGCTCGCGGCAATCGTCCTCCTCGTGACTTCGATCCCCGGGGGCGTCTTCGGACAACCAGGGCTCAGCGCAGAAATCGCCCCCCAGGGAAAGCTACGGGTTGCAATTCTGGCCGTGAATCCCATCCTGATGACAAAGAAGCCCGACGGCAGCATCTCCGGCGCGGCCGTCGATCTCGCCAAATTCATCGCCGAGAGGCTGGACGTGACCTTCGATCCCATTCTCTATTCGAGCGCGGAGGCTTACGCGAGCAGCTTCGGCAAGGCCGAATGGGACGTGGCTATCGGCGCGCGCGGTACTCGCGCGGAGATGGTCGACTATGGCCCCGACTTCATGCTCGTCGACAACATTTTCGTGGCCGCGCCAGGACGCGACTTTACCGACGCCAGTCAGATCGACCGACCGGGGGTCAAGAGCTCGGAATGAACTTCACCGCGGTCTTTCGCGGAGACGCCGTATGGTCACCGGCCGGCTGAACATCGCAGTCGCAAAGATTCCCGGATGGACCGCCTGCTGGATAGATACGTCGAAACTTCCTGTTGCAGCCGACCGCGGCTCGCGTTACTCGCTGCGGCGGCTGAACCGTGCGTTCGCCGTCTCATCGAGGGTGGAGGAGCGCCGTGCCTGACGTCCTGACCGTTGATCGCCTTGAAGTCCTCGTCCTGGTCGACAACGTGACCGATAGCCTATCAACCAACCCGAGCGCCGCGGTGCCGGAGTGGACGGTGCTGTTGACGGGGGGACGTCTGCGATTGCTCTCGGGACTGGGCACCTGCTGCGCGCACCACGGTCTCTCGCTGCTCATCACAGGGCATCTCGGAAGAGCGAAACGCACACTGTTGTTCGACACCGGACCGGAGGCGGCGACCTTCTTACGCAACGCCAATATCCTCGGAGTTGATTTTTCAGCGATCGAGGCAGTTGTGCTATCGCACGGGCATTGGGATCATGCCGGCGGCCTTGTGTCTGCGATCGAAGCGGTCTCGAAGGCCAGGAATCCGGAAAGAGTCGACTGTTTCGTGCATCCCGGCATGTTTGCTGAGCGCGCGCTGCAACGGCCGAACGGTGAGCTACTCAAGTTCGAATCTGTGCCGGATCCGGATGCACTCGCGAACGCGGGCGCCAATGTCGTCAACACCCGCGAGCCCCAGTTTATCGCGGGCGGAGCCTTCTACGTCAGTGGCGAGGTCCCGCGCCTTACCCAGTATGAGACTGGATTCCCTGGCCACGTTCGCCGGGGCGCTGATGGCCAGTCCTGGGAGCCCGATCCCCTCATTCTGGATGAGCGGTTTGTTTCGGTGCACGTGAAGGACAAAGGGCAGTTCATCTTCTCGGCGTGCTCACACGCTGGGTTGGTCAACGTGCTCACTCACGCTCGTTCGGTCTTCCCGTCTGTTCCGCTCTACGGCGTTATGGGCGGACTGCACCTTTCTGGCGCAACCGAAAAGATCATCCCGGAGACCGTCGCCGACCTACAGGAGTTCGGTCTCAAGCTTCTTGCGCCGGGTCATTGCACAGGGTGGCGGGCCATGAGCGCTATGGCAAGAGTCTTTGGTGATGAGCTCGTTCCATCGGCAGTCGGAAAGCGGTACGTCGTTTGAGCTGGCTCCAGCCCCGATTGACCCAGGGCGGCTAACCTCCCGCATCCACCCCGACGCGCGCAAGAACGACGCGCGCGGGTGATGCGGGACGTTCGATGACACGAGGGACTATCCGACGAAGGTTTGCACGACTCGTGTTGCCGCGGAGGCGGCGAAGGCCGGGGGGCGTCGATCCCTTGGGCAGCCCTTCCAGGCCCCCCATGCTATAAGCCTCGGCAGGGGAGGGCGCTCTGGACACCATTCTGCAGCTGGCACTGAACGGCCTCGCCGTCGGCTGCATCTACGGCCTCGTCGCCCTCGGCTTCGTCCTCATCTACAAGGCCACCGAGCTCGTGAACTTCGCTCAGGGCGATCTGCTCATGCTGGGCGCGTTCATGTGCTACATGTTCGTCGTCTGGTACGGCCTCGGCTACTGGCTGGCTTTTGCGCTGGCCGTCGCCACCGTGGCCGCGTTCGGGGCGCTGCTCGACGCCACTATCCTCCGGCGTGTCATCGGCCAGCCGCAGTTCGCCGTGGTCATGCTCACCATCGGTCTGGGCGCCATCTTCCGCAGCTTCGCCTCCATCACCTGGGGCTCGGAGATCTACACGCTGCCCACGCCGTTCAGCGCGAAGGCGACGCGCCTCGGCGGCGTCACCGTGAGTCACGAGTACGTCTCCATCATCGTCGGCACCGTGCTGCTGTGCGCCGTCCTCTACGCGTTCTTCACGTACACCCGCGTGGGCGTGGCCATGCAGGCGGCGTCGCAGAACCAGCTCGCCGCCTACTACATGGGCATTCCGGTGAAGCGGATGTTCTCGCTCATCTGGGCGATCTCGGCGGCGGTGGCGGCGGTGGCGGGCGTGCTGCTGGCGCCGGTGTCGCTCATCGACGTCAACCTCGGGTTCATCGGGCTGAAAGCCTTCGCCGCCGCGGTGCTCGGCGGCTTCGGCTCCATTCCCGGAGCAGTGGTGGGCGGGCTCACCATCGGGCTCATCGAGCTGTTCTCGGGCACGTACCTGCCGCAGGGCTTCAAGGACGTGGCGGCCTACGTGGTGCTGCTCATCGTGCTCGTAGTGCGGCCGCAGGGCATGTTCGGTTCCGTGCTGCGCAAGAAGGTCTGAGGCGCGCGATGCGGTTCTTGTTCAAGACGACGTACGGGCAGGACCTGGGGCTCTTCCGCGACGCCGTGCAGCGCAACTGGTACGCGGCCCTTCTCGCCGGCCTCCTCGTGCTGCCGCTGCTCGTGCGCACCTACTTGGTCGACATCAGCCTGGTCTTCATCTACGGCCTGTGTGGTCTCGCGCTGATGGTGCTCGCCGGCTACACGGGCCTCGTGAGCCTCGGTCACGCTGCCTTCCTCGGCATCGGCGCCTACACGCACGTGTACTTCTCGCAGGACCTCGGGTTGCCGTGGGTGGTGGCGGTGGCGCTGGCGGCGGTGGTGACGGCGGCCTCCGGTGTGGTGGTGGGGCTGCCCGCGCTGAGGATGGCGGGCATCTATCTGACCATCGCCACCCTCGCCTTCGCGCTCATCATCCAGGAGGTGCTGACGCGCTGGGAACGGGTGACGGGCGGCCTCAAGGGCAAGCCGGTGGACAAGCCCGTGCTCTTCGGCGTTCCCTTCGCCAACGACGTCGCCTTCTACTTCCTGTGCCTCAGTTTTCTCGTGGGCGGCCTCTGGCTCACCGCGAACCTGCTGCGCTCGCCTACGGGGCGCGCGTGGGTGGCCATTCGCGACAGCGAGATCGCCGCGCAATCGATGGGCGTCAATCTCGCCATCTACAAGACCATCGCCTTTGCGTACTCGGCGGCGCTCATGGGCGCCGCGGGCGCGCTCTTTGCGCACAAGGTGGGCTACCTCGCGCCCGACATCTTCAGCGTGCTGCTGTCGATCCAGTTCTTGTTGATGGTCGTCGTGGGCGGCCTCGGCAGCCTGCACGGCGCGGTGTTCGGGGCGGTCTTCGTGGCGCTGCTGCCAGTGCTGATTTCCGAGGCGCGCGATGCGGTGCCCGCGTGGGCGGGCCAGGTGGCCGGCGTGTTCGGGAAGCCGGCGGAGACCGCCGTCTTCGGCGCCCTCGACCGCTTCGTCAAGCAGCCGGGCCTCGAGCCCGGCGTGTTCGGCCTCATCCTCGTACTCTTCATCCTCTTCGAGCCCTTCGGCATCTACGGGCGCTGGATGAAGCTCAAGGTCTACTTCTCGATGTTCCCGCTCTACAAGCGCGCGACCTTTCGGCGCCAGAAGGCGTACATGCGCTCGGAGCGGCTGCGATGACGGTCTTCTTCCAGGCGGAGGGGCTCGTCATCAACTTCGGCGGCGTGCGCGCCGTGGACGGGGTGAGCTTCGAGGTGAAAGCGGGCGAGGTGTTCACCATCATCGGTCCCAACGGGGCGGGGAAGACGACGATCTTCAACCTCGTGAGCCGCATCTACGACGCCACCAGCGGCCGCCTCGTTTTCCGGGGGGAAGACATCACCCGCGTGCCGCCGCACGAGGTGGCCCGGCGTGGCATCGCCCGCACGTTCCAGAACATCGAGCTCTTCGAGCACGCCACCGTGCTCCAGAACCTGCTGCTCGGTCGCCATGCGCACAAGCGCTCGCGCTTCGTGGAGGAGCTGCTCTTCCTGCCGCGGGTGCGCGCGCTGGAGCTCGAGCACCGCGCGGCCGCGGAGAAGGTGATCGACTTCCTCGAGCTCCAGGCCTACCGTGACAGCCTCGTCGTCAACCTGCCCTACGGCGTGCGAAAGGTGGTGGAGATGGCGCGCGCTGTGCACCGAGCCCACGCTGCTGCTTCTCGACGAGCCGTCCTCCGGGCTCAGCGTGGAGGAGACGGAAGACATGGCCTTCTGGATCCAGGACATTCGCGGCCTGCTCGGCATCACCGTGCTCATGGTGGAGCACGACATGAGCCTGGTGAGCGCGGTGTCCGACCGCGTGCTCGCGCTCAGCTATGGCCGGCCCATCGCGCTGGGCACCGCGCGCGAGGTGCAGGAGCATCCCGACGTGATCACCGCGTACCTGGGGGCCTGAGCGATGGCCGACGCGCTCCTGACGGTGAACAACCTCGAGACGTACTACGGTCCCATCATGGCCATTCGCGGTGTGAGCTTCGCCGTGCCCGAGGGCTCCATCGTCACCATCCTCGGCGCCAACGGGGCCGGCAAGACCACCATCCTCAAGACGGTGTGCGGGGTGATGGATCCGCAGAAGGGCACGGTCACCTTCGCGGGTCGTGAGATCCAGGGGATGGACCCGGATCGCGTGATGCGCCTGGGGCTCAGCCACGTGCCCGAGGGGCGGGAGGTCTTTCCCTTTCTTACCGTGCGGGAAAACCTGGCCATGGGCGCCTATACTCGCAGGGACGCCGACGGCGTGGCGCAAGATCTGGAAGGGGTGTACGGCTACTTCCCCGTCCTGCAGGAGCGCGCCGAGCAGCGCGCGGGCCAGCTCTCCGGCGGCGAGCAGCAGATGCTGGCCATCAGTCGCGCGCTGATGGCGCGCCCGAAGATGATTCTGCTGGACGAGCCGTCACTGGGGCTGGCGCCGCGTCTGGTGAAGGAGATCTTCCAGATCATCGTGCGCATCAACAAGGAGCGCGGCGTGACCATCCTCCTCGTGGAGCAGAACGCGAACATGGCCCTGCACATCGCGGACTACGGCTATGTGCTCGAGGTCGGGCGCGTGGTGATGGCGGACACGACCGCGCGGCTGCTGGAGAAAGAGGACATCAAGGAGTTCTATCTGGGCATCAAGGAGAGCAGCGTGCGCGGCACCCGGCGCTGGAAGAGGAAGAAGACATGGCGGTGAGCTGCACGGTGCACGGGCAGGACACCCTGCCGCGTCTCTTCCGCCACGTGGTCGCCGAGCGCGGCGAGCGCGTGGCCATGCGCGAGAAGCGGTTCGGCATCTGGCGCCCCATCACGTGGCGGCAGTACGGCGAGCGCGCGCGGCGGGTGGGGCTCGGGCTGGTGGCGCTCGGGCTGCGTCCCGGGGATGTGGTGGCGATCATCGCCGACAACGGCCCGGAGTGGCTCTACACGGATCTCGGCACGATGTCGGTGGGCGGCGTCACCAACGGCATCTACACGACCGACGCCCCGAGGCAGGTCGAGTACATCGTCAACGACAGCGGCGCGCGCTTCTTCTTCGCGGGGAACGAAGAGCACCTCGACAAGATTCTGCAAGTGCGGGCGCAGTGCCCGCAGCTCGTCAAGATCGTCGTCTTCGACATGGAGGGGTTGCACGGCTTCACGGACGACCAGGTCATGTCCTTCGACGCGCTGCTCGAGCTCGGCGCCGCCTACGACCGCGAGCATCCGGGCGCCTTCGACGCCATGGTCGAGATCGCCCAGCCGGAGGACCTGGCCATCCTCGTCTACACCTCGGGCACCACGGGGCCGCCGAAGGGAGCCATGCTGAGTCACCGCAACATCATCTTCCAGCTCGCCTACTCGGACTTCATCACGGAGCCGCGCGAGGGCGACCAGCAACTGTCGTTCCTGCCCCTCTGCCACGTGGCCGAGCGCACCTTCACCGTCTTCTACCCGCTGCGCTCCGGTTCCACCGTCAACTTCGCCGAGAGTCTGGACACGGTGCCCGACAACATCCGCGAAGTCGCGCCCGCCGTCTTCTTCGCGGTGCCGCGCATCTGGGAGAAGTTCTATTCCGCCGTTGCCCTGCGCATGCGTGAGGCGACAGCCCTCGGCAAGCTGATGTACAAATGGGCGATCGGGGTCGGCATGCGCGTGGCCGAGCACCGCATCGCGGGCCGGCGACCGGGCCTCGGGCTGCGCATGCTTCGGCAGGCGGCCGACATGCTCGTGCTCGATAACCTTCGCCGTTCGATGGGCCTGCATCGCGCCCGCGGCGCCGCCACGGGCGCGGCGCCGATTGCCCCCGAGCTGATCAAGTGGTACATGGCGCTCGGCATCGACATGCGCGAGGTGTACGGGCAGACGGAGAACTGCGGCCTCGCGACGGCGATGCCCGCGGACCGGATCAAGCTCGGCACCGTGGGCATGGCGAGGCCAGACACGGAGGTCAAGCTCTCGCCGCAGGGCGAAATCCTATTGAAGGGCCCTCACATCTTCCTCGGCTACTACAAGAATCCTCAGAAGACGGCGGAGACGGTGATCGACGGCTGGCTGCACACGGGTGACGTGGGCGTCATCGACGACGACGGCTTCGTCAGGATCACGGACCGGATGAAGGACGTCATCATCACGGCGGGCGGCAAGAACGTGACGCCCTCGGAGATCGAGAACCAGCTCAAGTTCTCGCCGTACATCTCGGACGCCGTGGTCATCGGGGATCAGCGCAAGTTCCTCTCCTGCCTCGTCATGATCGACCACGAGACGGTGGCGCAGTTTGCCCAGGAGCGAAACGTGCCCTTCACCGATTTCGCCTCGCTGTGCCGGGCAAAGGAAGTACAGGACCTCATCTGGCTGGAGATCGAGCGCGTCAACAAGCAGCTCGCGCGCGTGGAGACGATCAAGAAGTTTCGCCTCATCGAGCAGATCCTCACCGCGGAGGACGAGGAGCTGACGCCCACCATGAAGCTGAAGCGGTCGTTCGTGAACAGGAAGTACAAGGACGTCATCGACGACATGTACGTGTAGCGGGCGTCGCTGCTCCGGCGCGGCGCACCACGAAAGGAGCGCATCATGATCAAGAAGCTGCTGGGAGTGAGCGTGCTGGTGGCCGCGGTGGCGCTGGCGGGCGCCGCATCGGCGCAGCGCGAGACGCGCGGTGTCACCAAGACGGAGATCGTGCTGGGCATGCACACGGACCTCTCAGGGCCGGCCGCCACCTACGGCGTGTCGTCGTCGAACGCGGTCAAGATGCGCTTCGACGAGGTGAACGACAAGGGCGGCATCCACGGCCGCAAGATCAAGCTCATCGTCGAGGACACGCAGTACCAGGTGCCGCGCGCCGTGCAGGCGGGCACCAAGCTCATCAACCGCGACAACATCTTCGCCATGGTGGCGCCGCTCGGCACCCCCATGAACAACGCGCTCTTCAAGGACCAGCTCGAGGCAGGGGTGCCGAACCTCTTCCCGCTCTCGGCGGCGCGCTCGATGTACGAGCCCTTCCACCGGCTCAAGTTCTACGGCGCCGCCTCCTACGTCGACCAGATCCGCTCCGGCATCACGTACTTCGTGCAGAAGAAGGGCAAGAAGTCGCTGTGCGCCATGTACCAGGACACCGACTTCGGCAAGGAAGTGCTGGACGGCGTGACGATCCAGGCCGAGAAGCTGAAGATCAAGGTGGTGGAGACCGTCACCCACAAGCCGACCGACCAGGACTTCACCGCGCAGATCACCAAGCTCAAGGGCGCGGGCTGTGACCTCGTCGTGCTCGGCACCATCGTGCGCGACTCCATCGTGCCGTACGCGACGGCGCGGAAGATCGGCTGGACCGACGTGGACTTCCTCGGTTCCGCGGCCACCTACGATCTCTTCGTCGCCGCCGCCCAGGGCGGCGCCACGGAAGGCCTCTACGCGATGGGCCTCACCGACATGCCATACCGCGACACGCTCGGCGCCCCCGCGCAGGCCTGGTTCGATCGTTACAAGGAGCGGTACAAGGCCGATCCCAACATCGGTGCCGTCTACGGGCAGGTGGCCGCCGACCTCACGGTGGCCGGCCTCGAGAAGGCCGGCGCCGACCTCACCCTCGACAGCTTCATCAAGGGGATGGAGTCGGTGCGTGGCTTCAAGGACATCTTCAACGGGCCGGAGGTCAACTTCGCGCCCGATAAGCGTCAGGGCGCCAACTCGTCGTTCCTCGCCCAGGTCAAGGGCGGCCGCTGGGTGCGCCTCACCGATCCTCTGGGGTTTTGATTCCGACCTGATCCGAGTGGGGGGCCCGCCGGTGACAGCCGGCGGGTCGCTCTCTGCGCGGCGGTGCGGGGCTTTCGCTGAGGAAGTGCTCGAAGGGGCCGGAGATCCGGAGCACCTCGTTGACGGGCCAGGCGCCTCGGCGGATGGCGACGAGGAAGAGGCTGCCTGCGAT
>JBKKCN010000426.1:0-3368 GCA_046712525.1 Candidatus Rokuibacteriota bacterium | reverse complement strand
CCGCCGCCGCGTCGCCGGGGGCGCCGAGGAGGACCGCGTCCACGCCCGCCGCGTGCGCGAGCCGGCAGAACTCCACCGTACGCTCCAGCGGCCACACCTTGGCGGGACCGTACGCGGCCCCCAGGTGCACGCCGATCACCGGGCGACCTTCACGGGCGCCGGCCTCCCGCAGCAGCGCACGTGTCTGGCGCCGATCCTCGTGGTCCGCCTCCGGGGGTGCCAGGTGCGGCACGCGATCGCCGATGACGCCGCCCGCGCGCTCGGCGAGCATGAGGTATTCGTCGATCTGATGCAGGCGCGGCTGCGGCGGCGCCACGGCGTCGGTGAGCAGCAGCCCGCGGCCACCGGCGACAAACCCGATGCGCCGCCGGGCGCCCCAGTACCACGCCGCGAGCGCGGCCTCCGCGGAGTTGGGCAGCAGCATCGCGACGTCGGGAGCGAAGCGGCGCGCGGCATCGGTCATGGCGAGCCGTCCGCCCCAGGCGCGCGGGTAGGTGACGAGCGACTCCGCGAGCCCCTGCCCTGCCAGGAGCGATACCCATGGGCCCACCAACAGGACGCGCGCGGCCGGGTACGCGGCGCGCAGGGCGCGAATGGCCGGCACCGCCATCACGGTGTCGCCGAGCCAGTTGGGCAGCCGCACCGCTATGGCGTCGGGCATCTCTTCCGGAACGCCGCCAGCCATTCCGCTTCCCCCGTGGTGAGGACCAGCAGGACGCTCAGCACGTACAGGGGTCGTTTCGAAGGCGGCAGCCGCCGCAGGCGCACCCAGTCCTTCTCGGTGGTGACGAGGCCGTCGACGCCGAGCTCGGCGGCGCGACGATCGAGCCGGGCGAGGTCGTCGCGCCTATACCAGTGATGGTCCATGAACCCCACGAAGTCCGCCACCGTGGCGCCCGTCTCCTCGAGCGTCCGCCGAAAGCCGCCCGGCGATGCAATGCCGGCGAAGCCAAGAAGACGCATGCGGGCGAGGACATCGAGGGGCACGGCCCGCATCGTGCCCGACTCCCAGCACTCCGTGGGCGCGTGCTGCGCGCTCAGCACGGGCACCGAGGGCGCGTATCGCGCCACCGCCGCCACCACCTCCGGCCCGTCGGCGGGCGTGACCGCGCCCGTGACGACGACGAGGTGGGCGCGGGCGAGCTTGCTCACCGGCTCGCGTAGCGGCCCGCGTGGCAGCAGGCGGCGGTTGCCCCACGGGTCGGCGGCGCGCGCCATCACGATCTCGAGATTCTTCACGAGCGTGCGGTGCTGCAAGCCGTCGTCGAGCACGATGGCGGTCACGCCGAAGCGCTCCACGGCGGTACGACCCGCCTCGTAGCGATTGGCGCCCACGACCACCGGCACGCCCGGCAGTCGCCGCGCGAGCAGAAACGGCTCGTCGCCCGCATCCTCGGCATCCAGACGGATGGACGCGGCATCGGCGACGATCTGAATCCCCTTGCTGCGCCGGCCGTAGCCGCGGCTCACCACCGCCGGCTCGTGGCCGAGGTCGACGAGCGTGCGTACCGCCATCTCCACCGCGGGCGTCTTGCCGGTGCCTCCCACCGTGAGGTTGCCCACCGAAACCACGGGACACGGCAGCGTGCGAGAGTGCAGGACGCCGCGCTCGTACAGCCACTCACGCGTACTCAAGAGTCCGCGGTACCCGCCGGAGGCGGCGCCGAGGACACGCTGCGCCCCCGCGCCCGCGGCGCCGCGCTGCCACCATTGCTCCATGCGTCGCAGCACGGCGTTCACACGCGCGCTCCCGGATAGAGAAAGCGCGCGACGAGCTCCAGCGTCTCCTGCACGGCGCCGTGCCGTGAGGCCACCGCCGCATATCCCGCCGCCCCCCGTGCCACGCATAGAGCAGGATCGGCGAGCAGGCGCCGCAGCTCCACGGCGAGGGTAGCGCCGTCGCGGACGACGGCCGCCGCGCCGCTGTTGACGAGGAGAGCGGCCGACTCGCGGAAGTTCTGCGTGTGGGGACCGAAGAGCACGGGCTTGCTGCGCAGGACCGGCTCGAGCATGTTGTGGCCGCCGGCGTCCACCATGCTGCCGCCCACGAACACGACGTCAGCCACCGAGTACAGCTGCGCGAGCTCGCCCACCGTGTCGAGCACGATCACGCCGCGTGCGGGACGCTGCCCGGGGAGCTGGCTGCGGCGCACCGCCGTCCATCCGCGGGCGGTGATGAGCGCCTGCACCTCCGCCACGCGCTGCGGATGGCGGGGCGCGATGACGAGCGTGAGCGCCGGCCATTCCGCCAGCACCCGCGCGTGGGCTTCGAGCACCGCCTCGTCCTCGCCCCGGTGCGTGCTGCCCGCGATCCACACCGGCTGGCCGGGACGCAGCGCGAGGAGCCGCCGCCAGATGTCGGTGGCGCCGGCGGGATCGGCGGTCGCCTCGTTCTTGATGTTGCCGGTGACCACCACGCGCTCGGGCTCGGCGCCGAGGGCGAGCATCCGCCGCGCGTCCTCGCCGGACTGCATGGCGAACACGCGCACGTCGGCGAGGACGGAGCGCAGGGCGCCGCGCACGAGGCGGTAACGCCGGTACGAGCGATCGGACAGCCGGCCGTTGGCGATCATGGTGGGCACACCCCGCTCCGCGAGGGCGCGCAGCATGTTCGGCCACAGCTCCGTCTCCATGCAGATGAAGAAGGCGGGGTTGATGTCGTCCATCACGCGCCGTACCGGGGCGGGCAGGTCGAGGGGAAAGTACCGGTGGGTGGCGATGCCCGCGTAACGCTCGCGCACCACGCGCGCGCCTGTCTCCGTGACCGTCGACACCACGAGCGGCAGCTCGGGATGCGCGCGGCGCAGCCCTTCGATGAGAGGGGCGGCGGCGATGGCCTCCCCCACTGACACCGCGTGCACCCAGCCGCTCGGTTGCGCGGCGCGGGCGTGATGGCCGCGGCCGAGGCGCTCTCTGAGATTCACGGGGGCGCCGCGCAGGAGGCGCCGGGCGAGGGCGAGGGGCGCATAGGCGGTGAGCGCGCCCGCGAGCACGCCCGTGTAGAACGGGTACATCACGACCTCACCATGCGGTCGGCGGCGGCGGTGACCTCGTTCAGCGCGCGCTCCACGCGGTCGCGCGCCTGCTCGCGGTCGGCGTCACGCGCAACGATGGCGGCGGCGCCGAAGGCCACCGCGCAGCGCGCGAAGGGCGCCGGAATGAGCAGCTCGTCCCAGCTTGCCAGCCGCCGCGCGGGACGCGCCGCGAACGCCATGGGAACGATGGGGGCGCCCGTGGTGGCCGCCAGCATCACCACCCCCGGCTGCAGCCGGCAGCGGGGGCCGCGCGGGCCGTCCGGCACCACCGCCACGTCCTCGCCCGCGCGCAGCGCACCCGCCAGCGCGCGCAAGGCGGCAGCACCGCCGCGC
>JBKKCN010000425.1:0-4777 GCA_046712525.1 Candidatus Rokuibacteriota bacterium | reverse complement strand
GCGCACCACCGGCGGCGGCCGAGCACCGGCCACCAGAAGAGCACGGCGCTCGCGAAGAACGTCAGGTGCTCGAGGTCATGCACGCGTGCGTGGGCGAGCGCGGCTGAGTAGGCCGCCGGCACGTGCCAGAGCCAGAGCACGAGCGCATACGCGGTCCATGCCACCGGCATCCGCGTCAAGGCGCGCCACGCCCGGCGCACCGGCGCGTCCGCCGCGAGCATGCCGCTCAATCGCCGCCGCCACCGTGCGGGCAGCGCCCACGCCACGGCCGCCATGGGATCCGAGAGCAGGAGCGCGGGCGCGGCCACGATGAGCAGCAGCAGGTGCTGAACCATGTGGGCCACGAAGGACTCGTGGGCGGCGTCGTGCAGGCCGAGAAGCGACACGGCGAGGGCGGCGATCCCGGCCATACCGACGGCGAGTCGCCCGAGGAGCCACCGCCACACCCGCTGGGGGCTTCGCCGCATCAGCCGTGTCCAGCCGAGGGCGTAGGCGGCGGACAGGGTGGCGAGGACGGTGAGGACGGCGATGGCGTGCGCGCTCAAAATCCGAAGAGCGCGCCGGCGACGTTGAAGAGAGCCTCGAGCACGAGCAGGACGAGGTTCAGCACTGCGAGCGGAATGAGGATGCGCTCCGCGGTCACGGACTGCCCCAGTATGTGAAGAGGTAGTAGACGGCCCACACGCTGAGGATGACGTACACGACGATGAGCCACCTGTTGACGATGCCGTGGCGGCTCTGAATCTCGCCCCCCGCGAACACATGCAGACCGTCACGCTCCGCCGGGTCATCCTTACGAGGCATCCGTGTCCTCCTCCGCGCGCAGGACCTGGTACTTGGCCGCTTCCACGTCGCGCAGCGCGCCGCTGGCGGCACCCCACACGAACGCGCACACGGCGGCGAGCCCCATCAGCACGGCCACCACGAACTGACCGAGCGTGAGGTATTCGAACATCACTCCTGCACTCCCGGGTAATACCGCCGGGGTTTGCGGGCGCCGGCCTCCGCCACGCCCGTCCCCGCACGCTCGGGATCGAACGCCGCCCGGGGCGAGGCCGCCTTCGTGTCCGCTGCGTTGAGCGCAGCGCGCGCCGATGGCGACAGCCGCAGCCTTTCGCCGGTGAGCGGATCCGTCCACGCGGACAGCGACAGCACGTAGTACGAGATCGACCACCGCTCGGCGTCCGTCATGGAATCGGCGAACGACGGCATGGGCGTACCGTCGAGGCCGACGGTCATCGCGCGGTAGATGTCGCTCACGTGCGAGCCGCCCTTGAACTGCCCGCGGGTGAAATCGGCGGGCGGGATGGGCAGATCGAAGTCGTCCTTCAGCTGCGCCGCCGACGGCCCGTCGCCCTTGCCGCCCTCGCCGTGGCACTCGGCGCACTTGGCCTGCGCGTAGAGCGCCTTGCCCTTCACGAGCGTCTCTGCGGTCACCCGGGGCGGGGCGGGAATGACGAGCGGCGGCTCGGGCTTGTCCTCCGTCCAGCGCTTGGACAGCGTCTTGAGATAGGTGACGACCGCCATCCGTTCCTTGTCGCCCACCTCATGCCACGTGGGCATCGCCGTCCACCGCACGCCGCGCGTGATGGTGCGGAAGAGATCGCCGTCCGTGGGCAGCGTCCCCGAGGGCGTGGTGTGGAACTTGAACACGCCGGCGGTGAAGTCACGCGGTCGCGGCGACAGGAAGGTGGCCGCGGCGCCGGCGCCGTCGCCGCGCACGCCGTGGCAGCCCACGCAATGGTGGTCGTAGACCTCCTTGCCGAGCTCGCGCATGGCCTCGCTGTCTGGAACCTGCATGGCGCCCACGCTCACGCCCTGCGGCTCGAAGACGTCGCGCCAGGCGCCACGGTTGGACCCAAGCTTCTGCACATACCGCACGAGCCCCACGAGGTCCTCGCTCGGCGCCACCAGCAGCACCGTCGTGAATGCCGGCGGGGCGCCCTTGAGACCGGCGAGGTCGAGCACCGGTGTGCCGTCCACCGGAAAGGCGCCGTCGGGACGCGGGCGCACGAAGGTCAGCCCTTGGTCGTTGGGGAAGAGCTGCACCTGGTGCGCCGGGTTCAGCGTGAAGTAACGGCGCAGCGCGGGCGCCGGCGCCATCGTGAGGCCCGTGGGGTCCGCGCGCACCGGCACCTGCGTGCGCTCGTAGAGCCACTTGAAGCTCGGCATGATCGACTCCGGCACCGTCAGGCGCGGATCCCACGTGTGTGCGTAGTGCCAGTCATCCGAATACTTCAACCCCACCCGCGTGAGGTCGGGCCCGATGCGCCGCGTGGAGAACAGGTGTGGCTGATCGAAGGCGTACTCGCCGGCCTCCGACACGGGGCCCCAGCGCAGCTCCTCGCCCGCCACCGGCCGCACGTACTGGCTGTGGCAATACCAGCAGCCTTCGCGTATGTACACGCCCCGGCCGCGACGCTCGAGCGGGGAGTAGTCGGCGGCGTCGTAGCGCACCCACTTCACGTCGCCGAGCTCCGTGCGCACCGCGCGCGTCACGCGCATGGTGCGCGCCTCCGGCGCCATGGAGGGGAGCACGCCCTGCACGAACATGGCGAGCGTGACGAAGAAGAACCCCGCCCCCAGCGCGAGGGACTTGATCGACCTCACGGCCGCTGCTCCGCGGGCACGCCGAGCGCCACCGGGCGGCCGTCGCGCGCTCCCGCGGCGGACGTGCGCATGAGGTTATAGATCAGCAGCGACATGCCGATGTCCATCGAGAGGCCCGTCATGGTGCGAATCCACCAGTAGGGGCGCATGGCGGTCATCGTGTCCACGAATTCCACGCCCGCCATCAGCATGAAGCCTTGCTGCAGTCCCTGGGCGGTGAGGACGAGCGCCATCGACGAGATGCCGAGCGTGATGAGCCAGTACGACCAGTTGCCGAGCCTGAACGACCACAGGGGCGCGCCCGCGACCCGCGGCCACACGTACACGGCGCCGCCGATGGCCCAGATCACGAAGGTGCCGAAGATCGTGAGATGCGCGTGGCCGACCACGAAGTCGGTGAAGTGCGTCGGCTCCTGCAGCGTCCGCAGCGCTTCCACCGAGCCCTGGAAGCAGCCGAGCAGGTAAAGGACGGCGCCCGTGATGAGAAACTTGGCGGGCAGGTTGCGGCCGAACTCCCGCCATTGCCCGATCATGGTGCCGAAGAAGTTCTGCAGCACGGTCCACACGGGCACGATGAGCATCATCGACGACACGATGGCGATCGTCTGCGCCCACACCGCGATGGGCGAGTACAGGTAGTGATGGATGCCCACGAAGGGATAGAAGAAGGCGAGCGACCAGAAGCCGATCAGGGACAGCTTGTGGCTGTAGATCGGCGTGCGCACGCTGGCGGGCAGGAAGTAGTAGATGAGCACGTACCCGGCAGGAGTGATCCACAGGCCCACCACGTAATGAAGGAAGAGGCCGTGCCAGGCGGCGTTGTTGATCCCGGGCATGTAGTCGGGGCCGACGAGGAGGAGGACGAGGTTGGCATCCGTCCATACGAGGGCCGCGATGAGATACCACAGCGACACGTAGAGCGGGCGCTCCGTGCGGTGGCGGATCGTCATCAGCATCTGGATGGTCACGCCGAGGATGACTGCGAAGACGACCACTACGTTGCCGACGGGGAGCTCACCCACTTCCCAGCCGCGGTTCCAGCCCGCGAGGATGAGCCCCATGGCGACGACGAGGTTGAGGTTCCAGATCCACGCCAGCGCGTAGCCCCAGCCCTCGCGCCAGATCCGCACCCCGCACAGGCGGGGCACGATGTAGTAACAGAGGCCGAGGAACAGCGTGGAGAAGGCGCCCCACACGACGCCGTTGACGTGGACAGGCCGCAGGCGGCCGAAGCTCAGCCAGGCGACGTCGCCGAGAAACTCCGGATAGTTGAACTTGGCCGACACGAGGGCGCCCACGGTGGGGAACACGAGCAGCCACACGAAGCCCCACGCCAACCACCGGCGCACGAGCCGGCCGTCGACAAGAAGGTCGTTAGGGATCACGTTGAGATGGGGGACCTCGAAGGGTCCCCCAAGCCCCCCGGACGCTCGGACGCGTCCCGGGGAACCCGGGACGCGCCTCGATTTGCGGTCGTCGTACTAGCGTTGGCGCGTGTGCGCCGACGCGGATGCAGGCCGACGATAATTCTTACCCGAGCCTCATGGAGCGCAGGCGGGCGATGCGCTCTTCCATGGGTGGGTGCGTCGAGAACAGCTTCATCAGGGTCGAGCCGGTGAGCGGATTGACGATGAACAGGTGCGCGGTGGCGGGGTTGGCGTGCATCGGCACCTGGTGCGCGGCCATTTCCATCTTCTCCAGCGCCTTGGCGAGCCCCCACGTCCGTCCCGCGTAGCGGGCACCGGTGGCGTCCGCCTGAAACTCGCGCGAGCGCGACACGGCCATCTGCACGAGCATGGCGGCGATGGGCGCCAGCACGGCGAGGACGATCATCGCGATGGGATTGCCGCCCTCGTCGTCGTCGCGGTGGCGGCCGCCACCGAACATCGCGCCCCACTGCGCCATGTGCGCCAGGTACGTGATGGCGCCGGCGAGGGTGGCCGCGATGGTGGAGATGAGCATGTCACGGTTGGCGACGTGCGCGAGCTCGTGGGCGAGGACGCCTTCCAGCTCGTCGTCGTCGAGGATGCGCATGATGCCTTCGGTGACGGCGATCGCCGCGTGCTGTGGATTGCGGCCCGTGGCGAAGGCGTTCGGCGTCTCGGTGGGGATGATGTAGACGCGCGGCATCGGGATCCCCGCGCGCGTGGCGAGGCGCCGCACCATG
>JBKKCN010000424.1:0-11683 GCA_046712525.1 Candidatus Rokuibacteriota bacterium | reverse complement strand
AACAAAAAAACACCCCCGGGCGCCCCCCCCCCCCGCCCCCCCGGCGTGACACGATCTGCGTTGCTGTTAGCGGCTCTGCTTCGAGGGAACAGACGACGAGCCGCTGCCCGTCGTGGCGCCAGGGCCGGACGACGGGTTCGCAGTCGCACCCGACGGCGTCGAACCGGTTGACGACGCGCCGGCGCCCGACGAAGAACCCGTAGACGAATCCGTCGACGGCGATGCGCTCGGGGCCGTGGTGCCCGTGTCGCTGGTCTTCGCGACGCCGAGCTTGGCCATGGTCTCCGAGTCGAGACGGCCGCTCTCCTTCAGACCTTCCTTCTTCTGGTACTCACGAAGCGCGGACTGAGTCTTCGGCCCCATCCTGCCGTCGACGTCGCCCGGATCCATGCCCTTGTCCTTGAGCGCCTGCTGAACGGCCTTGACCTGCTCGGCGCCGCCGGAGCGGGCCATCTTGCCGGCCTTCATGTCGCCCGACTTCATGTCGCCCGACTTCATCTCACCCGACTTCATGCCGCCCGACTTCATGTCGCCCGACTTCATGTCGCCCGACTTCATGTCGCCCTTCGTGGTGCTCTTCGGCGTGCCCGACGTGCCCGTCGTTCCGCTGCTGGTGTTCGTGCCGCTGGCGCTTGGCTGCGGCGTGCCCATCTGGGGTGTGCTGGTGTTGCCGCCCGAACCGCCTGAACCGCCACTGCCGCCGCTCTGCGCGAGCGCTGTACCGGCGAACATTACGCCGGCAACAGTCAACGCCAATGCGCTCTTCCATGTGTCCATCGGAGTCCTCCTAGGGGATGCTGGTGATATGACTCTGCCCAAGACCTCGGCTGTGGCATGCGCAGCAACGCACATGCCACGGCTTTGCCACGCGCCGGCTCAGCTGGCCTGGCGCCTCTCCGCCACCGCTTTTCGCATTTCCTGGTCTGCGGTTGCTGGCGCATCAACGCGCGCGATGCGGGGTAACGTCACGGGACGGCCGTCGCGCGCGGAACGGTAGATTGCTTCCACAATTCGCACGTCCTGTAATCCCTCCAAACCGGAGGGCTCCGGCTGCTTGTCTTGAAGAATGCAGTTGGAGAAGTACACGAGCTCGCCCGCGAACTGGTCGGTGCGCTCGAACTGCACCTCCTCGCGCCGGCCCTGGCGAACGATCTCCATCTGCATGGGTGTCTCGTACTCGTAGGCGTTCGAGAGCCGGATGTAGCCCTCCTCACCGAACATCGTGAAGATCGCCATCGGCTCCTCGCCGAAGCTGGTATGGAAGTGGGCGAGGCGGTCTTCCGGGAAGCGGATGAGCGCCACCGTGCTCTCGTCCACGTCACCGCCGTAACGGCGGCTGAGCCGCGACGTCATGGCCATCACCTGGGCGGGCTCGGTCCCGAACAGGTTGCGGGCGGTGTTGATGCAGTAGACCCCGAGGTCGTACACGGTGCCGCCGCCCAGCCGCCGCTGGAGGCGGATGTCGTCCGGCTGGTCCACCCGAATGGTGAAGTCGGAGCTGAACGTCTTGGGCACGCCGATGGCTCCGCTGCGCACCAGCTCGAGCGCTTTGAGCGTGGCGGGCTGGAAGTGCAGCCGGTAGGCGACCATCAGCTTGACCCGGTTCGTCTGGCAGGTGCGCAGCATCCGCCGGCACTCGTCGGCCATCACCGCCATCGGCTTCTCGCACAGCACGTGCGCGCCGGCGCGCGCGGCCTCCACGGTGTAATCGCAGTGCATGGAGTTCGGCAACGCGATGTAGACGGCGTTGACGTCGTCTCGTTGCAGGCACTGGCGGAACTCGTCGTAGTGATATGCCGCCACGCGGTATTCCTGCGCGACGGCCTGTGCTTTGTCGCGGTCCCCGGACACGATGGCGACGAGACGCGAGTTCTCGGCCGCGCCTGCGAACGCGGGGAGGATCGCGTGTTGCGCGATGTCGCCCATCCCGACTATGGCGTATCCGATCTGTTTCGCCATCCCCTGACTCCCCTTTTACGCTCGTTATTGCAAAGGGTTGGAGTGCAAGGCAGGGGCCATGGAGATCAACTAAATACGTGCGCCGAGAGGGCGCCGCATGTGCACCGGAGTGTCTACGTGGCCCACCCCGTGGGGTAGCCCGTCTCCGGTACTACGATATCTCGTGCTTGTGCTGCACTCAACGCATGATTAGCCTTTGTATCGATGGTCATAAACGGGCTTCTTCGGGGCGGAGAAATCAGTGAAATCGTCGGTGCGCTTGCATCAGGGCGCACGACGCTGCTCGTTCGCTGTCTGCGTGCGGTGACCGCCACTGGCGGAGTGGCCGCCCTCGTCGACGTCGACGGCACCTTCGATCCGCCATCCGCGGAGCGCGCAGGCGTCGATCTGCGCCGCGTGCTCTGGGTGCGTGGCGACGGCGATTACGGCCGCGCGCTGCGCGCCGCGGACGTCCTCATCCGCTGCCCCGGGTTCGCCCTCGTCGCCCTCGACGTGGCAGAGAGTGCGCCGCGATTGTCGCTGTCGTCGGCGTTTCGCTGGAAGCTGGCGGTACGGCGTGCCGGCGTCGCCCTGCTCGTGGTGGGGCGGCGACGCGTCACGGGCGGGGCCGCGACCCTGTGCGTGGAAACCTCGCGCGCCGGCCTCGCGTGGGCGGGGCCGCGCGACGCACGCACGCGGCTGGTGGCGATTCACAGCGCGGTCACCGTGCTCCGGGCGACGTCAGGGAAGCGGCCCGCATGACACGCTTTGCCTGTGTGTGCGTGGAGGGCTTTGCGGCGGCTGCCGCCGAGCGGTGCGAACCCGCGCTGCGCGAGCGGCCGCTGGCCGTGGTATCGGGTACGCCTCCCGCCACGCGCGTGGTGGAGGCGAACGCGGCCGCGCGTGAGCAGGGGGTTCGCCCGGGCTTGCCGGATGCCGAGGCGGGAGCACGCTGTGCCGGACTGCAGCGCCGGCCCTATTGTGCGGAAGTCGTCGCCTCCGCTCATCAGGCGCTGCTGGGAGCATGCCTGGCGGTGTCACCGCGTATCGCGGATGCCGAGCCGGGGCTCGTCTTCGTGGACGTCGATGGGCTCGATCGCCTCATCGGTCCGGAGGAGACCATCGCCGTCCGCCTCCTTCGGCACGCGCGCGCGGTGGGATTGGACGCGCGCGTGGGCATCGCGGCGACGCGTGCCACCGCGCGGGTGGCCGCGCGCGTGGGTCCGGCCGTGCACGTCATCGCCGCCGGCCAGGAGGCGACGGCGCTGGCAGGGGTGTCGTTGATGGAGCTGCCGCTGGCGCCGGAGGTGCTCGCCACGCTCGCGCGCTGGGGCGTCGAGACCGTCGGTGCGCTCGCCACACTACCGCGCGAGGGGCTGACCACGCGCCTGGGGATGGCGGGTCTGGCCGCGCACGACCTGGCGTGCGGGCGAGACACCACGCCCTTTCGACCGTACGTGCCGCCGCCGTTCTGGGAAGAAGCGCAGGGCGTGGAATGGGAGATCGGCGAGCTGCACGTCCTGACCGCGTTGCTGGAGCGTGTCCTCGCACGGTTGTGCACGCGCCTGGTGAGCGCGCACCTGTGGACGGATGCGGTGGACGTGCGGCTGGGGCTGGCGGACGGCAGCCACGACACGCGCACGGTCGCGTTGGCGTGCCCGATGGATGCGCCACTGCCCATCCTGGGCCTGCTCGTCCTCGATCTCGAGCGTCGCCCGCCGCGCGCGCCGGTGATCGCGGCCGCCGTGAGCGCCCACGTGCTCGTGCGTCGCGCCGCTCCCGGCGGCCTCTGGCAACCGGCCACTCCCGCCGTCCGTGATCTCGCCACCGCGCTCGCAAGGCTCGCCACGCTCGTCGGTGGCCACAACGTGGGCACGCCCCTCGTGTGCGATTCGCATCGCCCCGACGCCGTGACCCTGGTGGCGTTCGATCCACCGGCAGACGGTACTCCGGCAGCCGACGACGGAGACGTCGGGCTCATCCTGCGGCGGCTGCGGCCGCCACGGCGCGTGGAAGTGGAGACGGAGGACGACCGTCCCGTGCGCGTACGGGGCGCCCTTGGCCCCGAGAGCCGGGTGACCGCGAGCGCGGGGCCGTGGCGCGTATCGGGCGAGTGGTGGGACGCGTCGCGATGGGCGCGCGACGAGTGGGACGTCACCCTCGCCAACGGCACCGCGTGCCGCCTCGCGTACGAGCCGTTGCGCGCCCAATGGTTTCTCGACGGCGTGTACGACTAACCAGGATTATTCATGCGCGGAGATTCTCTTCGGGGTGCAGGGACCCGTTTCCCACTCACTAGGAACGCACGAGGCGTGTCGGTGGAGCCCAGCCGCCCTCGGTCCGACTCGGCCACCATCCACGTGGTCCTCGCACCCCGAAGAGAATCTCCGCGCATGAATAATCCGACCTAGGACGCGATCGTGTTCGTCGAGCTGCATGCACAATCGGCGTTCTCGTTTCTCGAAGGCGCGGAGCCGCCGGAGGCGTACGTGGCGGAGGCGGCGCGCCGGCAGATGCGCGCGCTCGCCCTCGTCGACCGTGACGGTCTCTACGGAGCGGCACGCTTCCATCGTGCCGCCGTCGCCGCCGGCATCACGCCCATCATCGGCGCCGAGATCACCCTTGCCGACGGCGCGCGCCTGCCCCTGCTCGTGGAAGACCGTGACGGCTACAAGAATCTCTGCCGGCTTCTCACCCGCCGCCACATGACCGACGGCCTCGCTCTCGATGATCTCGCCCCGTACACGGACGGGCTCGTGTGCCTCACGGGAGGCTCTCACGGCCCGTTGGCGAGCGCGGTCCGTGCGGGCGACGCCGACGGCGCGCGTGCGCGGCTGGATGAGCTGGTGCGCTTGTTCGGACGGTCGAGCTGCTTCGTCGAGGTGCAGCGGCATCTGGACCGGGACCAGGAGCGAGATGTCGAGCGGCTCGTGGGCCTCGCGCGGCACGCGGGCCTCCCCGTGCTCGCCGCCCATCAGCCGCTGTACTGTCGTCCCGGCGGCCGCGCCGTCACCGACGTCTTCACGTGCATCCGGGAGAAGACCGAGCTCGATCACGCGGGGCGGCGCCTGGCCGCCAATGGTGAGCGCGGTTTCACCGACGGCGTAGAGATGGCGCGACGCTTCGCCGATCTTCCCGACGCGGTGGCCGCCACCGGGGAGCTATCGATCCGGCTCGGCTTCACGCTGAAGGATCTCGGGTACCGCTTTCCGGAGTTCCCGCTGCCGCCGGGGGCGAGCGCGCTCGCGCACCTGCGCGATCTCACCGCGCTCGGCGTGCGCGCCCGCTACGGGCGCGGCACCCTCGCCGAGCGCGCGCGCCGCCAAGTCGACCACGAGCTTGCCATCATCGGGCGTCTGGACCTCGCCGGCTATTTCCTCATCGTGTGGGACATCGTGGAGTTCTGCCGCTCTCACGACATCCTCGTGCAGGGGCGCGGCTCCGCCGCCAACAGCGCGGTGTGCTACGCGCTCGGCATCACCGCCGTCGATCCCGTGGGCATGGAGCTGCTCTTCGAGCGCTTCCTCAGCGAAGCGCGCGGGGAGTGGCCCGACATCGATCTCGATCTGCCGAGCGGCGAGCGGCGCGAAGCCGTGATCCAGTACGTCTACCGCCGCTACGGCCGGCTCGGCGCCGCCATGACCGCCAACGTCATCACGTACCGTGGCCGCAGCGCCGCGCGCGAGGTGGGCAAGGCGCTCGGCCTGCCCGCGGACATGCAGGACCGGCTCGCGTCCCTCGTGGCCACCTGGGGCTACCAGGATCCGAGCGAGATGCTCACGCGGCATCTCGCGGAGGCAGGGTGCGATCCCGCGCATCCGCGCATCCGCGCCTTCGCCGCCCTCTGGACACGTGTTCAGGATTTGCCGCGTCACCTCGGCCAGCATTCGGGCGGCATGGTCATCGCCGCCGGACGGCTCGACGATATCGTGCCGCTCGAGCCCGCCACGATGCCCGGCCGCGTGGTGGTGCAATGGGACAAGGACGACTGTGCGGCGCTCGGCATCGTGAAGGTCGACCTCCTCGGCCTGCGCATGATGTCGGCGCTGCAGGAGGCCATCCAGCTCGTGAGCGAGACGGGCGGCGCCGTCGATCTCGCGCACCTGCCCGCCGACGATGCCGCCGTGTACCGGATGCTGCAGGAGGCGGACACCATCGGCGTCTTCCAGGTGGAGAGCCGCGCCCAGATGGCCACGCTGCCGCGCATCCACCCCGAGCGCTTCTACGATCTCGTGGTGCAGGTGGCCATCATCCGCCCCGGCCCCATCGTGGGCGACATGGTGCATCCGTATATCCGGCGCCGTCGCGGACGCGAGCCGGTGACGTACGCGCATCCGAGCCTGGAGCCGATCCTCAAGCGCACGCTCGGCGTGCCGCTCTTCCAGGAGCAGCTGCTGCGCATGGCGATGGTGACGGCGGGCTTCAGCGGCAGCGAAGCGGAAGAGCTGCGGCGCGCCTTCGGCTTCAAGCGCAGTGAAGCGCTCATGGCGGACGTGGAGACGAAGCTGCGCGCAGGCATGGCGGAGCGGGGGATCGAGGGGGCGGTGGCCGACGAGATCGTGCACGCCATCACCGCCTTCGCGCTTTACGGCTTTCCGGAGTCGCACGCCTCCAGCTTCGCGCTTCTCGCCTATGCAAGCGCCTACCTTAAAGTGCACGAGCCTGCCGCCTTCTATGCAGCGCTACTGAACAACCAGCCCATGGGTTTCTACCATGCCGCCACCGTCGTCAACGATGCCGCCCGCCGTGGCCTGCGCATTCTCCCCGTCGACGTGGCGCGCTCCCAGTGGCTGTGCACCCTGGAGCGCGCCTCGACGGGATCGGGGTACGCGGTGCGATTGGGGCTGCGCTACGTCAAGGGGCTGCGGGAGGCGGCGGCCCACGGCCTGCTGCGCGCTCGACAGGCGCGTCCCTTCCGCGAAGTGCGCGACGTGGCTGCCCGGGGCGGGCTCGCGCGTAACGAGCTGGAAACGCTCGCCGCCATCGGCGCCTTCGCCTCCCTCGGCCCCGGCCGCCGGGCCGCCCTCTGGTCCGCCGCCGTACCCCACTGGGGTCCGCTGTTCGCCAACATCACGGAGGACGAGCCCGACCTCGCGCCCGCGCCGTTACCGACGATGACCGAGCCGCAGGCGCTCGTGGCGGATTACGCGGGGACCGGCGTGACGCTCGGGCGACATCCGATGGCGATGGTGCGCGCGGAGCTTTCCCGGCGCGGCGTGCTGCGCGCCGTCGAGCTCACGGGCGCCGGTGACGGCGCGCGCGTGCGCGTGGCGGGCAGCGTCATCGTGCGGCAGCGCCCGGGCACCGCCAAAGGCTTCGTGTTCCTGAGCCTCGAGGACGAGAGCGGTATCGTCAACGTGATCGTGACGCCGGCGCTTTTCGCGCGCGCCCGCCACGCGCTGGTGGGGGAGCCCTTTTTACTCGTGGAGGGAATTTTACAATTGCAGGACGGGGTCACCTCCGTGCGCGCGGCACGTGTGGAGGCGCTCCCCCGCCTGAGCCACGTCGTGCCCTCGCACGATTTCGGGTAGTTGGAGGGTATGCAACCGAAGTCATAGTGTTCCGTGGCCTCCGAATTGCTTCGTTGTCGTGTCGATGGCCACCGTACATCGCCTCCACACACCTGAAACCTCGCACGACCCGAGTCTTTTCAAACGCCTGCTGCGGCTCTTCAAGCTCGAGATGGAGCTCGGTGTGGCGGAGACCAAGCAACTCGTGCGCGTGATCGCGGTGTCAGTGGCGGTGGCCGTGCCGGCCGCCATCGCGCTCGTGGCCGCCCTCATCGTGCTGCTCGCGGGCGCCGTCGCGCCGCTCTTCGATGGCGCGTGGGAACACCTCGTCATCGCGGGCGGCTTCGTGTTCCTGCTCGCGGCGGCCGCGCTCGCGTGGAGCGCGTGGCGTCTCAAACATCTCGAGTGGCCCCACCAAACGTTGGCTTCGTTCGAGGAGAACTGGCAATGGCTCGCAGCCCAGCTGAGATCCAGGCTGACATTGCGGTAACGCGGCGAGTGATCGAGCACCGGCTCGACGCCATTCAGCGCAAGGTGCCGAACCGCTGGTGGACGCCGTATGCGGTGCTCGCGGGCGCGCTCGCCGCCGGTTTCGTGCTCTCGCGCTTGCCCCTGAGCCGCGCGGTGGGCATGGGCGCGCGCACGGTGCAGACGGGCATGACCGTGGCCACCACGCTCGCCGCCGTCGACCGCTTCATCGCGGAGCGCCGCCGCCTGGCGGCGTGAGGCGGGGCCGACCACTCCGTGCGCACCTGCGTGCATGTCGGCGGTTGAGGAACGTCCATGCGTCCCATGTGGAAAGGCGCCCTCAGCTTCGGCCTCGTGAGCATCCCCGTCGGTCTCTACTCGGCCACCACGCGCGAAGACCTTTCGTTCCGTCTCCTGCACGCCAAGGACAAGAGTCCCGTCTCCTACCGGCGCTTCTGCGCGGAGGAGAATATCGAGGTGCCGTGGTCGGAGATCGTGAAAGGCTATGAGTACGAGAAGGGCGAGTTCGTCATCATGACCGAGGAGGACTTCCGGAAAGCGGGCGTGGAGGCCACCCAGACGATCGACATTCGCGACTTCGTGCCCGAGGGCGAGATCGACGCCGCCTACTTCGAGCAGCCGTATTACCTCGAGCCGCAGAAGACGGGGACGAAGGCGTACGCGCTCCTGCGGGAGGCGCTCAAGCGGAGCGGCCGCATCGGCGTCGCCACCGTCGTCCTCCGCCAGCGTGAGCACCTGGCGGCGGTGAAGGCGGAGGGCGACGTCCTCATGCTGCTCACCATGCGCTTCTCGCACGAGATCGCGCCCCCCACCGAGCTGTCGGTGCCGCGCGGTGACGCCGCCCTCGACAAGCGCGAGATCGACCTCGCCCTGCAGCTCGTCGACACGCTCGCGGGCTCCTTCGAGCCGGACAAGTATCACGACCAGTACCGCGAGACACTGCTCAAGGCGATCGAGCAGAAGGTCGAGGGCCGCGACATCGCGGTGCCCACCAGCGTCCGCAAACCGCCCACGAAAGTGGTGGACCTCATGCACGCGCTGGAAGCGAGTCTGAAGGCCGCGCCCGCCCACCGCGCGCGCGCCGAGGCGCGTAAGGGCGCGCGCCCCGCGGCGGCGGCACGCCGCCCCGCGGCACGGAGACGGGCGTCGTGAAGGACACGGGCGCGGGCACGCGCGTGATGGACGTGGACGGCCGCCGCATCATCCTGAGCCAGCTCGATACCATCCTGTGGCCGGAAGCGCAGATCACGAAGGGCGACGTCCTCGATTACTACCTCGACGTCGCCAACTACGTGCTGCCCTACCTCGCCAATCGGCCCCTCAGCTTTCTCAAAGGTCCTGACGCCGCCACCGGCGAGTGCGTGTACCAGAAGACGGCGCCGCCGGGATTGCCGCCGTGGATCACGACGCGCCGCGTGCGCAGCGAGCACGCCGCTCAGGGCTACGCGGAGTACGTGGTGGGCGGCGATCGCGCCGTGCTCGCGTACCTCATCAACCTCGGCGTGGTCTCGTTCCATCCGTGGTCCTGCACCGTGGACGCCATCGATCGCCCGGACCAGCTTCTCTTCGACCTCGATCCCACCGAGATCGCCTTCCGCGAAGTGCGCAACGCGGCGCTGCTGCTGCGCGAGCTGCTCGCCCACTACCGGATCCGCGCGTGGGTGAAGACCTCCGGCGGTCGCGGACTGCACGTGGTGGTGCCGCTCGCTCCCGTGCACAGCTTCGAGCAGGTGCGCACCGCCGGCGACGCCATCACCCGCATGGCGCGCACACGCGAGCCGAGCCTGTTCACGCTCGACATGCGCCGCGCGCGACGGCGGGGGAAGATCCTCATCGACGTGCACCGCAATCACCGCGGCGCCACGCTGGTCAGCCCGTACTCGGTGCGAGAGTATGCGGCGGCCACCGTGTCCATGCCGCTCGAATGGGCGGAGCTGGAGCGCGCCACGTACCCGGAGGACTTCCACCTCGCCAACACGCGAGAGCGGCTGAGCCGGCTCGGCGATCCCCTCGCGAGCAGCCTCGGCCACTCGCAATCGCTGGCCCCGCTCCTCGAGGGGGGCCGTCTGCGCCGCGCCCGGCCGCTGGCATAGAAGTCGCACCCACACGCAGCAAGACGCACTGAACAACGACAGGCCCCACCAGAGAAGGAGCTTCTTCATGGAAGACCGGCGCATCGATGCCATGAGTGAGAATGCACAGGCGAGCGCGCGGCGCATCGCCGACAGCGCGCAGGATGCCGCGTCGAAGGCGGGCTCGTACATGCAGGCCCGCATCGGCCGCGTGTCGGAGCGCGCCCAGGATTACGCGCAGGAAGCCAATGATCAGATCGAGCGCGTGACGGGCCGTCCCCTCGAGTCGTGGACCGCCGACGCCCGACGCTTCGTCCAGGGGCACCCCCTGCAGGCGATCGCGATCACGGTCGGCCTCGGATTCGTGCTCGGGAAGATGCTGAAACGGGACTGACGTGAAAACGCTCGTCGCCGCCGCCGCTCTCTTCCTGGCATGGTCTGCGACGCCGGCGTCCGCCTTTGTCGTGGAAGTGACGACGTCGGTGGCGGTGGCGGACGCGGACGATCAGCGACAACTGAAGACCGCGCTGCAGGCCGCGGTCGACAACGTCCTCAACGACGCCATCTCGTTCACGCCCACGATGGTGGTGCTCACGCACGCGGTACTCGTCGGCGACCGTCTCTACGTGCGTCTCCTCCTCGCCGACCAGGACGGCGAACGCACCTTCAACAACCTCCGGCCCGACGAGGAGCGCCCTCAACCGGAGAAGACCGACCTGAAGATCTAGGCGGCCCCCCGGGAAAGAAAATGGGGGCCGGAAGCCCCCATTTTCTTTTTACGTCAACGAGCGTCCGCTGCCGGGGGCTTGGGGGCCCGTCGCGGCCCCCACGTATGTCAGTTCACTCTGAAGTTCGTGCTCCCGCGTGACACGCGGTCTCCCACCGCCACCGTTGTCGTCACCTCGTAGGCGCCACGACCCGCGTCGGCCGGGAGGGTGATGGGCAGGGCGCTCGTGAAGGTCCCGTTGTTCCGCGAGAATTCCGTGGTGGGATTGGCGACGAGGGCGCCGTTGTGCCGGATCTCGCGCGTCTCACGCACGGCCACTGTCTGGTCGGCCTGCGGCGTGAGCACGGTGTACGTGGCCACGACGTTCACCGTCTGGCCGGGGCGTACGGACGCCGGATTGGCCTGCACCTGCTCCACGCGCACGACCGTGCCCTGGCCGGGGTTGTATCCGACCTCGCTCGCGGCCTGCGTGCGGTTGCGGTCCTGGCGCTCGAGGTAGTAGCCGATGGCGCCGCCGGCGAGACCTCCCAGGAGGCCACCGACCACGACACCCGTCGTGTCGCGGCCGATGAGACCGCCCGCAACGCCGCCGGCGGCGGCGCCGGTGCCGGCGCCGATCGACGTCTTCGGGTTTTCACGGATGGTCTCGCATCCGCCCAGGACCGCCGACGCGGTGAGGACGGCGGCGAGAGCGACGGCGACAGCGGGCGGGCAGCGACGTTCCGTGCGCATCAGCGCAGCTTGCGCAGCGCTTCGATGCGCTCGCCCGTCCCCGGATGGGTGGAGAAGAATCCGCCCTTGCTGCCGCCACCGGAGCTCTTCATGAGCCAGGTGAGCGGCCGCTCCATGATGACCGGCGACATGCCGGCGCGCTTCAGCATCTCGACGCCGGGAGCGGCCGCCAGGTACTCCTCTTTGCGGCTGTAGCCGCGGGCCACGAGCTCGCC
>JBKKCN010000423.1:0-2559 GCA_046712525.1 Candidatus Rokuibacteriota bacterium | reverse complement strand
GGCTCGGATATGTGTATAACACACAGGGGTAACCGCCCCCGGTGAAGGGTGGGGGTTCGCAGCCAACGATACACGACGGGGCATGCGACGCGAGGGCGGCGAGTCGGCGCGGCGCAAATGGTACGATGCCCGGCGGAGGATCAACCCATGAGCGCGACCATGCGGATCGAAGTCGATCTCTACAGCGACACGGTGACCCGACCGACACCGGCCATGCGCCGGTTCATGTGCGACGCCGAGGTGGGCGACGAGCAGAAGGGCGAGGACCCGACGGTGAACCACCTCCAGGAGATGGTCGCGGCGCTCCTCGGCAAGGAGGCGGCGGTCTTTCTCCCCTCGGGCACCATGTGCAATGAGATCGCGATGCGCGTGCACTGCCGGCATGGTGACGAGATGCTGGCCCACCGGACGGCGCATCCCATCCACTTCGAGACCGGCGGGCCGGCGGCGCTGGCCGGCGTCAACGTCCGCCCGCTCGACGGCGCGCGCGGACAGTTCGATGCCGCGGCCGTGCACGAGGGCGTGCGTTTTTCCAGCCGCTATTCTCCCCGGAGCCGGCTGCTCTGGGTCGAGCAGACGAGCAATCTCGGCGGCGGCAGCATCTGGCCCCTCGAGCGGATCGAGCGCGTGGTCGAAGCGGGGCGGCGCTACGGCCTCGCGGCGCACATGGACGGAGCCCGCCTCATGAACGCCGTCGTGGCGAGCGGCGTCTCCGCCCACGCGTTCGCCGAGCCCTTCGACTCGGCGTGGATCGACTTCACGAAGGGGCTGGGCGCGCCCGTCGGCGCGGCACTGGCCGGCTCGCACGACTTCATCGCCGAGGCCTGGCGGTGCAAGCAGCAGATGGGCGGTGCCATGCGCCAGGCGGGCATCATCGCGGCGGGCGGCGTCTACGCGCTCACGCATCACGTCGCGCGGCTTGCCGAGGATCACGCCCATGCCCGGCGCCTGGCCGAGGGGCTGGCCGGGCTGCCGGGGATCAAGCTCGATCCCGCCGAGGTCGACACCAATCTCGTCTTCTTCGACGTGACCGGCTCCATCGATGCCCCGACCGCGGTCGAGCGCCTGCTCGCTCAGGGCGTCCGCATGGGCGCCATGGGCCCGCGCACCATTCGCGCCGTCACGCATCTCGACGTCGACCGGCCCGGCATCGCCCGCGCGCTCGAGGCCGCCCGCCAGATATTCCGGTAAGGACAAAATAACCAGGGAGGAGATGTCGACCGAGGAGCGCAATCCCTCTACGACGACGATGCCGTTGTCGGTGACCGTGTGGTACTTGCGATCCTGGTCGAGGTCATAGCCGATCGTGGCGCCCTCGGGAATGCGGACGTTCTTGTCGAGGATGGCGCGCTGGATCTTCGCCCGGCGGCCGATGTCGCAGTTGTCGAGGATCACGCTGTCCTCGACGAGCGCGCCGCTGTGCACGCGTACCCAGCGCCCGAGGACCGAGTTCCGCACCATGCCGCCCGAGAGGATGCAGCCGCCCGAGACGATGGAGTCGATGGCGTGGCCGCGGCGATCCGCGTCGTCGAAGGTGAACTTGGCGGGCGGATCGGCATAGCTCGCCGTCCGCAGCGGCCATTCCCTGTTGTAGAGATTGAGCGAGGGGCTCACCGCGCGCAGGTCCATCTGGGCGTCGTAGTAGGCGTCGAGGGTTCCCACGTCGCGCCAGTAGGCGGCCGCCCCCGCCGCCTCCCCCGGGATCTGATTGTCCTGGAAGTTGTAGGCGTACATCTCGACCCGGTGCACGAGCGCGGGCAGGATGTCGCGCCCGAAGTCGTGGGTGCTGTCCTCGCGGGCCGCATCGGCATACAGCTCGCGCAGGAGCGTGCGCGTGGAGAAGACGTAGTTGCCCATCGAGGCGTAGACCTGATCGGTGCTCCCCGGGATGGTGGGCGCGTCCGGGCGCTTTTCGTGGAAGCCCACGATGCGCCCGTCCGGGGCCGTCTCGATGACGCCGAACTCGACGGCGTGCTTCCGATCGACGGGGATGGCCGCCACGGTGATCTCTGCCCGCTTCTGCTCGTGGTACTCGATCATGCTGGCGATGTTCATCCGATAGATGTGATCGGCCCCGAAGATCGCCACCAGGTGAGGGTCGGACTGCTCGATCAAGTTCACGTTCTGGTAGATGGCGTCCGCCGTCCCCTGATACCAGGTCTCGTCGGCGGATCGCATCTGCGCGGGCACGGGGATGATGAAGCGGTCCTTCAGGACCCCGCCGAATTGCCATCCGTCGGACAGGTGCTGGAGCAGCGACTGGCTCTTGAACTGGGTGAGGACGTAGATGGAGTAGAGGCCCGAGTTGATGAAGTTGCTGAGGACGAAGTCCACGATGCGGTACTTGCCCCCGAAGGGAACGGCGGGCTTGGCGCGCTCCTTGGTGAGGGGATAGAGGCGAGTGCCCTTCCCTCCGGCGAGAACGATGCCGAGCACGCGAAGTCTCATGGCGCTGAGGGTCCCCCCGGTCCCTGGGCCACCTGGTCGACACTGGCCGTCTAGAGCGATGATAAGGGCCCATCTGCTTCGTTGGCGCCCTCAGCCGCACGCTCAACGTAC
>JBKKCN010000422.1:0-3333 GCA_046712525.1 Candidatus Rokuibacteriota bacterium | reverse complement strand
CGCGCATCGGGCCACGCGCGCGCAGAGCGGGGGCGCGCGCGCGGCGGGGCTGACAGGCCTCGCCACCGCCGATGAGCCGGAGCCGGACCGGACCGCCGCCGTCGCCCGCCTCGCCGCTCAGGCGCGCGCGGCGCTCGCGGGCGGCGGCTACGACGTCGCGGTCGTGACGGGTGGCGAGACGGCCGTCGCGCTCTACCACGCGCTCGGCGCCGACCGCATCGATCTCCTGGGCGCGCCCTGCCCCGGGCTCGCCTTCGGCCATCTCCGTTTCGGTAACCGCACGTTGCCACTCGTGACCAAGGCAGGAGGCTTCGGCCTTCCTGACCTCCTCATGACCCTCGCCCACGCGCACGGCGCGCATACCTTGAGGAGCAGCGCATGAAGAACCCGGTGCTCGGCATCACGATGGGCGACCCCGGCGGTGTGGGGCCGGAGATCATCGCGCGCGCGGCCTCGGTGCCCGAGGTGCGCGAGACGTGCCGGCCCGTCGTCATCGGCTCCGCGGAGGCGATGCGTGAAGCGCTCGCGCTCGTGGGTTCGCCGCTCACCCTGCGCGCGGTACGCCGCGTGGCCGAATGCGGCTGGGACACGCACAGCCTCGAGGTGCTGGATCTCGCCAACGTCGACATGGCGACGCTGCCGCGCTGCGAAGTGAGCGCGGCGGCAGGGCGGGCGGCGTACGAATACATCGAGCGCGCGGTCACCCTTGCGGGCACGCGCGAGATCGACGGCATCGTCACCGCGCCCATCAACAAGGAGGCGCTGGCGGCGGCGGGCATGCAGCACTCCGGCCACACCGAGATCCTGGCGCGCCTGTCGGACACGCGCGACTTCGCCATGCTGCTGATGGGCCACGAGCTGAAGGTCATCCACGTCACCACGCACGTGTCGCTGCGGCGCGTGCCCGACCTCGTCACGCGCGAGCGCGTGCTGAAGGTGATTCGCCTCGCGCGGGCGACGATGGACGGCCTCGGCAAGCCGCAGGCGCGCATCGCGGTGGCGGGGCTGAACCCGCACGCGGGCGAGGACGGGCTCTTCGGCGACGAGGAAAAGACGCACATCATGCCCGCCATCGAGGCCGCGCGCGCCGAGGGCGCCACCGTCTTCGGTCCGCTGCCCGCGGACACCCTGTTCTCCCGCGCCCGCGGGGGCGAATTTGATATTGTCGTCGCCATGTATCACGACCAGGGCCACATCCCCGTCAAGACGCTCGGCTTCAACTACGACGAGCAGAGCAAGCGGTGGACCGGACTCTCGGGCGTGAATGTGACGGTGGGCCTGCCCTTCCTGCGTGTCTCCGTCGATCACGGCACCGCCTTCGACCGCGCCTGGAAGGGCATCGCCAATCCCGAGAGCATGATCGAGGCACTCGACGTCGCGGTGCGGATGCTGGACGGCGCGTGAGCGCGTACCGCATCGCGGCCACCGGCGGCACCGCCACCACCCGGCACGTCGGCGACGCCGAGGCCGCCGCACTCTGAACCGCACACCAGCCAGATCGAAGGAGGAGTCCATGGACGAGCACCAGATTCGCGAGATGCTGGGCGACGTGAAGGCGGGCCGCCTGTCGCGTCGCACCTTCATGCAGACGATGCTGGCTGTCGGCCTCACGGGCCCGATGGTGGCGCAGATGCTCGCTTCCGCCGGCGTGGCGCACGCGCAGACCCGTCCCATGTCCACGCCCACGCGCCGTGGCGGCGGCGGGGCCCTGAAGGTGCTCTGGTGGCAGTCGCCCACCCTGCTCAATCCGCACTTCGCGGTGGGCACCAAGGACCAGGACGGCTCGCGCGTCTTCTACGAGCCGCTGGCCGCCTTCGATCCCGACGGCACCCTCGTCCCCGTCCTGGCCGCCGGGGTGCCGAGCCTCGAGAACGGCGGCGTGGCCAAGGACGGCCGGTCGGTGACCTGGAAGCTGAAGAACAACGCCACGTGGCACGACGGCAAGCCGTTCACGGCGGACGACGTCGTCTTCAACTGGGAGTACGCGGCGGACCCGGCCACGGCCGCCACCACGGTGGGCAACTACGAGGACATCGAACGGGTCGACAAGCTCGACTCCCACACCATTAAAGTGGTCTTCAAGAAGCCGAAGCCGTTCTGGGCCGAGGCGTTCTGCGGCGCGGCGACCGGACAGATCCTCCCCAAGCACCTGTTCGAGGCCTTCAAGGGCGGCAAGTCCCGGGAGGCCCCGACCAACCTGAAGCCGGTCGGCACCGGCCCCTATCGCTTCGTGGAGTTCAAGCCCGGCGACATGGTGCGGGCCGAGCTGAACCCCGCCTACCACCAGCCGAACCGGCCGTTCTTCGACCGGTTCGAGATGAAGGGCGGCGGTGACGCCGTCTCCGCCGCGCGCGCGGTCATCCAGACCGCCGAGTACGACTTCGCCTGGAACATGCAGGTGGAGGACGAGATCCTGCTGCGCATGGAGCAGCAGGGTGGCAAGGGCAAGGCCGACATCGTTGCGGGCGCGAACCCCGAGCACATCCAGTGCAACCAGACCAACCCGTGGTCCGAGGTCGACGGGGAGCGCTCGAGCGTCAAGACCAAGCATCCATTCCTGACCGACCCCGCCGTCCGCCAGGCTCTGAACCTGCTCGTCGACCGGGCGTCGATCCAGGAGCAGATCTACGGTCGCCTGGGGCAGTCTTCTGCCAACTTCCTCAATGCCCCCTCGCGCTACCACTCCAAGAACACGAAGTGGGAGTTCAACATCGACAAGGCCAATCAGATCCTCGACCAGGCGGGCTGGAAACGGGGCGGCGACGGCATCCGCGCCAAGGATGGCAACCGCCTCAAAGTGGTGTTTCAGACGTCGATCAACGCCCCGCGGCAGAAGACCCAGGCGATCATCAAGCAGGCCTGCGGCAAGGCCGGCATCGACGTCGAGATCAAGTCGGTGGTGGCCTCCGTCTACTTCTCCTCGGACGTGGGCAACCCGGACACCTACCGCAAGTTCTACACGGACATCCAGATGTACACGACGACGATGGGCGCGCCCGATCCGCAGACCTTCATGCGCCAGTTCCTGTCGGACGAGATCGCCTCGAAGGCCAACAAGTGGCAGGGACGCAACATCACGCGCTGGAAGAACCCGGAGTACGACCGGATCTTCGCCGCCTCTGAGACGGAGCTGGATCCCGTGAAGCGGGCGGCGCTGTTCATCAAGATGAACGACATGGTGATCCAGGACGTGGTGGTGATTCCCGTTCTGTGGCGCAACGTGGGCTCGGCGGTTTCCAACAAGCTCAAGAACACCGAGATCACAGTGTGGGACTCGAATCTCTGGAATCTCGCCAACTGGACCCGCGAAGCGTGAGCTGATGCGCCGGGGGC
>JBKKCN010000421.1:0-7082 GCA_046712525.1 Candidatus Rokuibacteriota bacterium | reverse complement strand
GGGGACAACGTGACGATGGCGATCGAGCTCATCATGCCGGTGGCGATGGAGAAGGAGCTGCGCTTCGCGATCCGCGAGGGTGGGCGGACGGTGGGCGCGGGCGTCGTCACCGAGATCATGGCGGACTAGGGCGGCGCCCATGCGCGACATCATCTCGATGGCCTGTACGACGTGCCAGCGGCGGAACTACTCGACCACCAAGAACAAGCGGACGCACCCGGACCGCATGGAGCTGAAGAAGTACTGCCGGTGGTGCAAGAAGCACACGCCGCACAAGGAATCCAAGTAAGACCCAGGGGTGTAGCTCTAACGGCTAGAGCACCGGACTCCAAATCCGGGGGATGGGGGTTCGAATCCCTCCACCCCTGCCACTTGAAGAACTGAGGCGAGATGCAGTTCGTGACGCGGATACGGGAATTCGTTCAGGAGGTCCTGGCGGAGTTCCGCAAGGTGACATGGCCCAGCCGCGCGGAGCTCGTCAGCTCCACGGCGGTGGTCATCGTGGTGACGGTGGTGCTGGCCTTCTTCCTCGGCGGCGTGGACATCGTGCTGGCCCGGGTAGTGGAAAGGATTCTGAAATGAGCGCCGACGTAGCGGCCGCGGCCACCATCGGCGATCGCGACAAGCAATGGTATGTGGTCCACACCTACTCGGGCTTCGAGAACAAGGTGGCGGAGGCGATCCAGTCGCGCGCCAAGATCTTCGGCATGGGCGAAAAGATCACGCGCGTGCTCGTGCCCACCGAGAAGGTGGTCGAGGTGCGCAACAAGCAGAAGCGCGAGACGGAGCAGAAGTTCTTCCCCGGCTACGTGCTGGTGGAGATGGAGCTCACCGACGAGACGTGGCACCTCGTGCGCTCCACGCCGAAGGTGACCGGCTTCGTGGGCTCCGGCAACAAGCCGGTGGCGCTCGCGCCCGAACAGGTGGACGAGATCATGAAGAACATGGAGGCGGGCGCCGAGAAGCCGAAGCCCAAGTCCGTGTTCCAGCGCGGCGACAAGGTGCGGGTCATCGACGGGCCCTTCGTGAACTTCCAGGGGGCGGTGGACGACATCAACCCCGAGCGCGGGCGGATGAAGGTCGTGGTCGTCATCTTCGGACGTCCCACGCCGGTCGAGCTCGAGTACTACCAGGTGGAGCGACTCTAGTGGCCAAGAAAGTCCAGGCAATGGTGAAGCTGCAGATTCCCGCCGGCAAGGCGAACCCGTCCCCGCCCGTGGGACCGGCCCTCGGCCAGCACGGCGTGAACATCATGGAATTCTGCAAGGGCTTCAACGCGATGACGAACGGTCAGGAGGGGCTGATCCTGCCCGTGGTGGTCACCATCTACGTGGACCGCTCCTTCACGTTCATCGTGAAGACGCCGCCGGCGGCGGTGCTCCTCAAGCGGGCGGCGGGCATCGCGAAGGCCTCCGCCATCCCGCACAAGGACAAGATCGGCAAGGTCACGCGGCAGCAGGTGCGCGAGATCGCGCAGACCAAGCTCGTGGACCTCAACACCACCAACATCGACTCCGCGATGCGGATCATCGAAGGCACCGCCCGCAGCATGGGCATCGACGTGGTGTAGGGAGAACGATAGACATGGCGACGAAGGTGAGCAAGCGCTACGACGCGGCGATGGCGAAGATCGACCCCGCGAAGCCGTACACGTTCGAGGAGGCGATCACCGTCATCAAGACGATGCCGGGCACGAAGTTCGACGAGTCGGTGGACCTCTCCTTCCGCCTCGGCGTCGACCCCAAGCACGCGGACCAGATGGTGCGGGGGGCGGTGGTGCTGCCGCACGGCATCGGCAAGACGGTGCGCGTGGCCGTCTTCGCCAAGGGCGAGAAAGAGCGCGAGGCGCGCGAGGCGGGCGCGGACGTCATCGGCGCCGAGGACCTCGTGGAAAAGGTGCAGGGAGGCTTCATGGAGTTCGACACCGCCATCGCCACCCCCGACCTCATGGGCCAGGTGGGCCGGCTCGGCAAGGTGCTGGGCCCGCGCGGGCTCATGCCGAACCCGAAGCTCGGCACCGTGACCTTCGACATCACGCGCGCGGTGCGCGAGGCGAAGGCGGGCAAGGTGGAGTTCCGCGTGGACAAGGCGGGCAACATCCACACCCCCATCGGTAAGCGCTCGTTCGGCGCCGAGCATCTGACCGAGAACGGGATGGCGCTCATCGAGGCCATCGTGCGGGCGAAGCCCGCCGCTGCCAAGGGCACCTATCTGCGCGGCCTCACGGTGTCGACGACGATGGGGCCGGGCGTGAAGGTGGACGCCGTGGGCGTGGCCAACCTGTTCAAGAAAGCCGTGTAGGGAAGAGGAGCGACCGGTGCCAACGCAAGAGAAGGTCGAAACCGTCGAGGATTTAAAGACGCGCCTGCGCGGCGTCAAGACCGTATTCCTCACGGAGTATCGCGGGCTGAGCGTGGCGCAGCTGAGCGAGCTGCGCAAGCAGCTGCGCTCGGTGTCGGCGGAGTACAAGATCGTGAAGAACCGCCTCGCGCGGCTCGCGCTCTCCTCCGACCTGTCGTCGGTGGGCACGCACCTCAAGGGGCCCACGGGCATGATCCTGTCGCGCGAGGACGCTGTGGCCGTCGCGAAGACGCTGCACACCTTCGCGAGGACGAACACCGCCCTGGTGATCAAGGCCGGCTACGTCGAAGGCCAGATGCTGGAGCCCGCCGGGCTCAAGGCGCTCGCCGACCTGCCGTCGAAGGACGCGCTGCGCAGCGCCATCGTGGGCGCGCTGCAGGGTCCTCTCGCGCAGCTGATCGGCCTCCTCACGGCGCCCCAGCGCGATCTCGTCTACGTCCTGGAGCAGCGCGGCAAGATGGCGCCCCCGGCGGCGGCTGCGGAAGCGGCCCCGGCGGAGGCGGCAAGCACGGAACCGGCACCGGCGGAAGCCGCGGCGCCGAGCGCATAACACACCCTCCAAGGAGACCGAGTGATGGCGAACGTGGAACAGATCGCGGAAGAGCTGGACAAGCTGACGCTGCTCGAAGCCGCGCAGCTCTCGAAGATGCTGCAGGAGAAGTGGGGCGTGTCGCCGGCGGCACCGGTGGCGATGGCGGCCATGCCGGGTGCGGGCGGCGCGGGGGGCGGGGCGGCGGCCGCCGAAGAGAAGACCGAGTTCGACGTCATGCTGATGGCGGCGGGCGAGAAGAAGATCCAGGTCATCAAGGTCGTGCGCGAGCTCACGGGCCTCGGGTTGAAGGAAGCCAAGGACCTCGTGGACGGGGCGCCGAAGGCGGTCAAGGAGAAGGTGACCAAGGCCGAGTCCGAGGACATGAAGAAGAGACTCGAGGAGCAGGGCGCCACCGTCCAGGTGAAGTAGTCACAGTCGAGCGAGCGTTGACCGGGCATCCGGGCCCGGTCCGTCGATTCCATGAACGGTCAGTACGTGTGAGGACTCGTGTCCTCAGGAGAAGGTATGGCAGGCACGATTCAATGCGGACGCCGCACGCGCACCGACTTCGGCAAGATTCCGTCGATCGTCGAGATCCCGAATCTCATCGAGGTTCAGAAGCGATCCTACGAGACGTTCCTCCAGAAGGACGTCGCGGCTGGGAGCCGTGAGGAGATAGGGCTGCAGGCGGTCTTCAAGTCCGTCTTCCCCATCGCCGACTACAACGACAATGCGCTGCTGGAGTTCGACTCGTACCACTTCGGCGATCCCAAGTACACGGTGGAGGAATGCCACGACCGCGGCATGACCTTCGCCATCCCTCTCAAAGTCACCCTCCGCCTCGTCGTGTTCGATCATGACAAAGAGGCGAAGACGAAAACCATTCGAGAACAGCGGGGTCAAGAAGTCTATCTCGGTGAACTGCCTCTGATGACGGACAAGGGAACGTTCATCATCAATGGCACCGAGCGCGTGGTGGTGAGTCAGCTCCAGCGCTCCGCGGGCGTCTTCTTCGACGATGACAAAGGCAAGACGCTCGCCTCCGGCAAGCCGCTCTTCTCCGCGCGCGTGATCCCGTACCGCGGCTCCTGGGTCGAGTTCGACTTCGACGCCAATGACCTCCTGCACGTGCGCGTGGACCGGCGGCGCAAGATGTACGCCTCCGGCTTCCTGCGCGCCTTCTGGTTCCTGGAGAAGGGCGCCATCCTCTCCGACGAGGAGATCCTCGCCCAGTTCTACGACATCGAGGACGTGCTCGGCTTCGAGGACGGCAACGCGTGGGTGAAGGTGCACGCGGACGCCTCCGTGGGCGCCAAGCTCGCCGAGGACGTGAAGGCGCCGCGCCACAAGGAGCCCGTGGCCCAGGCGGGCAAGGTGCTCACCGCCAAGCTCGTCGAGAAGCTGATCGAGGCCGGCATCGAGAAGATCCCCGTGCGCGCAGAGGCGCTCGTGGGCCGGCGCACCGCCTCCCGCATCGTGGACACGGAGAGCGGCGAGGTGCTGGTGGGCACCAACACCGAGATGACTTCCACCGTGCTCTCGCAGGTGATGGGCCGCAAGATCGCGCCCTTCAAGCTGCTCGTGCTCACGCCGGGCAAGATCGACGCCTCCATGTACGAGACGCTCGCGCGCGACCATGTCAAGAACCCCGACGAGGCGCTCGTGGAGATCTATCGCAAGCTGCGCCCGGGCGATCCGCCCACGGTGGAGTCCGCGCGCGCGCTCTTCCGCGGGATGTTCATCGATCCCCGCCGCTACGACCTCGCGCGCGTGGGCCGCTTCATGATCAACAAGAAGCTGCTCATCGATGCGCCCCTCAACGTCAAGACCCTGCGCAGCGAGGACATCGTGTCGGTCATCCGCCACCTGCTCATGGTGAAGCTGGGCTCCAAGCCCACGGACGACATCGACCACCTCGGCAACCGGCGCGTGCGCTCGGTGGGAGAGCTGCTCGAGAACCAGTTCCGCGTGGGCCTCACCCGCATGGAGCGCGCGGTGAAAGAACGGATGTCGATCTCCGACATCACCAACCTCATGCCCCATGATCTGATCAACGCGAAGCCCGTCTCTGCCGTGGTCAAAGAGTTTTTCGGGTCGTCCCAGCTCTCCCAGTTCATGGATCAAACGAATCCTCTGGCCGAACTGACTCACAAACGGCGGCTTTCTGCCCTGGGTCCTCGGGGTTTGAGCCGCGAGCGCGCCGGCTTCGAGGTGCGTGACGTGCATCCCACGCACTACGGGCGCATCTGCCCCATCGAGACGCCGGAAGGCCCGAACATCGGTCTCATCTCCTCGCTGTCGACGTACGCCCGCACCAACGAGTTCGGCTTCATCGAGACGCCCTACCGGCGGGTGACGGCGGGCAAGGTCACCGACGAGATCATCTTCCTCACTGCGCTCGAGGAGGAGCAGTTCGTCATCGCGCAGGCCAACGCCGAGATCGACCGCAACGGCAAGTTCGTGCAGGAGCGGGTGTCGGCGCGCAAGGGCGGCGAGTTCCGCATGGTGCCGCCGGAAGAGCTGCACTACATGGACGTCTCCCCCAAGCAGCTGGTGTCGGTGGCGGCGGCGCTCATCCCCTTCCTCGAGAACGACGACGCCAACCGCGCGCTCATGGGCTCCAACATGCAGCGGCAGGCGGTGCCGCTCCTGCAGCCGGAGGCACCCCTCGTGGGCACCGGCATGGAGCACGTGGTGGCGCGCGACTCCGGCTCTGTCATCGTGGCCAAGCGCGCGGGCGTGATCGAGTACGTGGCCGCCGACCGCGTGGTGGTGCGGGCGGAGGGTAAGTCGAAAAAAGCAGACCCCGTGCAGGATTTGCCGCTCGACATCTTTAATCTGACGAAGTACCGGCGGTCGAATCAGAACACCTGCATCAATCAAAAGCCCATCGTGCGCAAGGGGCAGAAGGTGCAGGCGGGCGATATCATCGCGGACGGGCCCGGCACGGACCAGGGCGAGCTCGCGCTGGGACGCAACGTGCTCGTGGCCTTCATGCCGTGGGGCGGGTACAACTTCGAGGACGCCATCCTCGTCTCCGAGCGGCTGGTGAAGGACGACCGCTTCACCTCCATCCACATCGAGGAGTTCGAGATCCAGGCGCGCGACACCAAGCTCGGTAAGGAAGAGGTCACCCGGGACATTCCGAACGTCTCCGAGGAAGCGCTGAAGGACCTGGACGATGCCGGTATCGTCCGCATCGGCGCCAAGGTGAAGCCGAGCGATATCCTCGTGGGCAAGATCACGCCCAAGGGCGAGACGCAGCTGACGCCGGAAGAGAAGCTGCTGCGGGCGATCTTCGGAGAGAAGGCGGGCGACGTGCGCGACACCTCGCTCACGGTGCCGCCCGGCATCGAGGGCACCGTGGTGGACGTCAAGGTGTTCTCGCGGCGCGGCGTCGACAAGGACGAGCGCGCGAAGTCGATCGAGGAGGAGGAGATCGGGCGCCTGGAGAAGGACTACCAGGACGAGATCGCCATGGTCGAGATGGAGCGCGATCAGAAGCTCAAGAACCTCCTCGTGGGCAAGACGTCGATCAACGAGCTCTTCGACCCCACCGACAAGGCGAACCGGGTCACCAAGAAGGCCGATCGCATCGACCGCGCCGACCTCGACAACTTCTCCTGGAACGAGCTGAAGAAGGTGAAGGTCAAGGAGGACGACGGCCTCGCGCAGATGGTGCGGCGCATCGAGGAGCTCGCCGAGGAGCAGATCGGCATCTACGACTCCATGCTGGAGGACCGCATCGGCCGCCTCCGCCGCGGCGACGACCTGCCGCCCGGTGTCATCAAGATGGTGAAGGTGTACGTGGCGGTGAAGCGCAAGCTTTCCGTCGGAGACAAGATGGCGGGGCGCCACGGCAACAAGGGCGTCGTCTCGAAGGTCCTTCCTGAAGAGGACATGCCGTATCTCCCCGACGGCACTCCCGTGGAGATCGTTCTGAATCCCCTCGGCGTGCCGTCACGCATGAACGTGGGTCAGATTCTCGAGACCCACCTCGGGTGGGCCGCGCGCGCGCTCGGCATCTGGGTGGCGAGCCCCGTCTTCGACGGCGCTACCGAGGCCGAGATCAAGCAGCACCTCACGCAGGCGCACCTGCCCACGTCGGGCAAGACCGTCCTCTACGACGGCCGCAGCGGCAAGCAGTTCCACCAGGAAGTGACGGTGGGGCAGATCTACATCCTCAAGC
>JBKKCN010000420.1:0-4163 GCA_046712525.1 Candidatus Rokuibacteriota bacterium | reverse complement strand
ATGCGCCGCTTGACCTCGGCGCCGAAGCCCGCCGCGCGCGTGCGGCTCGCCATGTCGATGAGGTCGCGCGCGCCCGGCACGCGCAGGCCGTACTTCACGCCGTCGTAGCGCGCCAGGTTCGACGAGGCTTCCGCGGGCGCGATCACGTAGTACGTCGCGAGCGCGTGCTTCGTGGTGGGCAGCGAGACGCGCTCGACGGAGGCGCCGAGGCCGCGCAGCACGTCCACCGCCGCGCGCACCGCGCGCTCCACCTCGGGATCCATGCCCTCGATGAAGTACTCGTCGGGCCCGCCGAGGCGCAGGCCCTTGACGCCCGCCGCAAAGCCTCCCACGTAGTCGGGCACCGGCGCGTCGATCGAGGTGGTATCCAGCGGGTCCTTGCCCGCGATCGCCTGCAGCAGGAGGGCAGCATCCGTCACGTCGAGGCCGAAGGGGCCGACGTGATCGAGCGATGACGCGAAGGCGATGGCCCCGTAGCGGGAGACACGGCCGTAGGTCGGCTTCACGCCCACGATGCCGCAGAAGGCGGCCGGCTGCCTGATCGAGCCTCCGGTGTCCGTGCCGAGGCTGCCGGCGGCGAGACCACCCGCGACGGCGGCGGCAGGGCCGCCGGAGGAGCCCCCGGGCACGCGCGTCAGATCCCACGGGTTGCGCGTGGGGTGAAAGCCGGAGTGCTCCGTGGACGAGCCCATCGCGAACTCGTCCATGTTGGTCTTGCCGAGCATCACCGCGCCCGCCGCCCCCAGGCGCTCCACCACGGTGGCGTCGTACGGCGGCACGAAGCGCTCCAGGATGCGCGAGCCGGCGGTGGTGGTGACACCGCGCGTACAGAAGAGATCCTTGTAGGTGATGGGCGCGCCGTCGAGCGGCCCGCGCGGCCGGCCCGCGCGATAGCGCGCGTCCGCCTCGGAGGCGGCCGCCAGCGCGTGCTCGCGCGTGACGGTGAGGTACGCGCCCACGTCGCCGTCGCGCGCGGCGATGCGGGCGAGGTAGCCTTCCGTCACCGCCGTCGGAGTCGTCTCGCCGCGCCGAAAGGCGTCGGTGAGCTCGTGGATGGGGCGATGCGCCGCCGCGTCCGCCACCTCAGTCCTCGATGATGCGCGGAACGCGGAAGAAGTCCGTGCTGCGGTCGGGCGCGTTCGCGAGCATCGCCTCCTGCGGCAGGCTCGGGCGCGGCTCGTCCTCGCGCATCACGTTCTCCATGGGCACCGCGTGAGAGGTCGGCTCCACCTGCTCGGTGTCGAGGGCGCGCAGGGTATCGATGTGCGCCAGGATCGCGGCGAGCTGCTCGCGCATCTTCTCGATCTCCGCGTCACTGAGGGCCAGTCGAGACAGCCGCGCCACATGCTCGACGTCCTTACGGCTGATCACGCTAGATCTCCTCGAGGTGGGCGTACTGCAACGAGAGTCGCTTGCGCCCCACGGCGGCGAAGCCGACGGTGACGATGACGTCGCCGCCGTCACGCTCGACACCCACCACCAGGCCTTCGCCGAAGCGCGCGTGGCGCACACGTGCGCCCACCTTGATCGGCCATTCCTCTTCCTGGGGCGCATACCGCTCCACGTGCCGCGGCGCCTCGAAGTGCGGCTCGGCCCGCGCGTTGAGCATCGTGAGGTGCTCTTCCGGCATCTCGCGCAGGAAGCGAGAGGCCTCCCCCACCCCGTAGCCGTGCACGCGCCGGTGCAGCGCGTAGGAGATGAAGAGCCGGTCCTTGGCGCGGGTGACACCGACGTAGCACAGGCGCCGCTCCTCCTCGATCTCCTCGTCGGAGCCGATGGAGCGCGCGTGCGGAAAGACGCCCTCCTCCAGGCCGGTCAGAAACACCCACGGAAACTCGAGCCCCTTCGCCGAGTGCAGGGTCATGAGGGTCACCCCGCGCGCGTCCTCGGGAAGCTGATCCGTGTCGCTCACGAGCGCCACGGTATCGAGAAAGCTCTCCAGCGAAGGGTCGGCGAGACGGCTGTGGTCCTCCGCGGCGGCCACCAGCTCCTCGAGGTTCTCGAGCCGCGCCTCTGCTTCGGGCGAGCGCTCCTGCTTGAGCGCCTCCCGGTAGCCGCAGGCGCCCAGCACGAGGTCGAGGAAGGCGGGCAACGGCATGGCGTCCCGCTGGGGGGCCACGCGCGCGACCATCGCGGCGAACTCCTCGAGAACCCGGCGCGGCTTCGCGGTGAGGTCCGCAGGCGGTGTGGCCGCCACCGACAGCAGCGAGCGTCCCTCGCGCGTGGCGACCTCGCCGAGTCGCACGAGGGTGGCGGGCCCGATGCCGCGCGAGGGAGCGGCGATGGCGCGCCGAAAGGCGACGTCGTCTGCCGGATTCAACATGAGGCGGAGGTACGCCAGCGTGTCTTTTATTTCTTTCCGCTCGTAGAAGCGCACGCCGCCCACGATGACGTAGGGGATGCCACCGCGGCGCAGAGCGTCCTCCAGCACGCGCGACTGCGCGTTGGTACGGTAGAAGACGGCCACGTCGCCGAAGGCGACCTTCTCGCCGCGCGCGCTCAGGATGCGCTGGGCCACGAAGTTCGACTCCTCGTGCTCGTCCCACGCGCGGTACACCGCGGCGGGCTCGCCCTCCGCGTTCTCGGTCCACAGCGTCTTGTCCTTGCGCGCGAGGTTGTGGCCGATGACGCCCGCCGCGATGGCGAGGATGCGCTTGGTGGAGCGGTAGTTCTGCTCCAGCCGGATCACGCGTGTGCCGGGATAGTCGGCCTCGAAGTCGAGGATGTTGCGGATATCTGCGCCGCGCCAGCGGTAGACGGACTGATCGGGATCGCCCACGCAGCAGACGTTCCGGTGCTCCGAGGTGAGGAAGCGCACGATCTGGTACTGCGCGCGGTTCGTGTCCTGATACTCGTCCACGAGCACGTGCTTCCAGAGGCCGCGGTACCACTCGAGAACGGACGGGACCTGCTCGAACAGCTTCACCGTGAGCAGGAGCAGGTCGTCGAAATCGACGGCGCCGCTGGCGGCCAGGCGCTGTTGATAGCGCGCGTAGATGGCCGCGATCTGCTCCTCGCGCGGCCCGCGCGCGGCGCGCTCCACGTCCGCCACGCTCAGCATCTGGTTCTTGGCGTGACTGATGCGATGCACGATGGAGCTCGCCGTCGTCTTGTCACCCAGGTCGTGATCGCGCATGAGCTCCCTGACGAGCGCCTGCCGGTCATCCTCGTCGTAGATCGTGAAGTGTCGCTTGTAGCCGAGATGGTCGATGTGCGCGCGGAGGATGCGCACGCAGGCGGCATGGAAGGTGGCCACGATGGGCGCGCGCACGCCCACCGGCGCCAGCAGCACCTCCACACGGCGCGCCATCTCCTCCGCTGCCTTGTTGGTAAAGGTGACGGCGATGAGGTGCCGCGGATCGACGCGGCGCACGCCGAGCACGTGGGCGATGCGGTGGGCGATCACCCGCGTCTTGCCGCTCCCGGCGCCGGCGAGGACGAGGAGCGGACCCTCGGGAGCGAGAACCGCCTCGCGCTGCGCGGGGTTCAGGTGATCGAGGAGATGCTCCACGTCGGCTGACACCACGCGATTGTACCGGGCAATGAGGGTCGGTTGCCACCCGGGCGAGACAATGTGCGCCTGCGGCGACAAATCGTCATCGGTGTGGGGGCCCCACTTGCAAACTCAACCGCTTCCACCGCCCGGCCATGGCATGGGCCTTGCCACTCCAGGGCGCTGAGGAGACACGATGAAGCGAAAGAGCAAGAGAATCCTCGTGATCGACGACAATCCGGTGGTCCTCAACGTCCTGCGCGAGTTCCTCGTTCCTGCCTATGCGGTCGACATCGCCACCAGCGCCTCGGAGGCGCTCGGCGTGGTCGTGAGCCGCAAGCCGGACGTGATCCTGCTCGACATCAAGATGCCCGGCATGGACGGTTTGAGCCTGCTGAAGTCGTTCCGCACGATGGGCCTCGAGACGCCGGTGTTCATCATGACCGGCTACGACTCCACCGAAGTCGCCCTCGACGCCTTCGGCAACGGCGCCAACGGCTACCTGCCGAAGCCTTTCGACCTCATCCACCTCGAGCGGCTGATCGCCGACTCCCTCGGAGCCGAACCCGCCATCGCCGATTAGTCGCGGTTGCGAGTAGTCGCGTATTATAGAGATGGGGGCCGCGAGACGCGGCCCCCAAGCCCCCGACGCGCAGCAACCGTGTAGACC
>JBKKCN010000419.1:0-12531 GCA_046712525.1 Candidatus Rokuibacteriota bacterium | reverse complement strand
ACCAGCGCCTGTTCGGCAGCGTCGTCGCCAAGGCGACCGAGCTCGACGTCACCGTGGAGACGCGCGGCCGCGATCATCTGCGCGAGCTGGTCGCGGCGCTCAAGGCCGAAGGATTTACCGTTCGCGTTCTGGAAGTATAGCGCACGCCCCCAGGATCAAACTCATGATCTTCCGGACCGCGCGTTTCGCGCGCCTCATGAACGCGCAGGATGCGCGCGGTCCGGAAGAGAAAGATCATCCATCGCGACGCGTTCCAAACCAATGCTTCGGCCGGCCCCGAAGCATGAGCCAGGCCAAAGGGACGAAAATGGGACCTAACAAGGAGCCCGCCGTGACCCTCACCGTCTTCATCCGCTACCAGCTCGACCCCTTCAAGCGCGACACCTTCGAGGCCTATGCCCGGCGCTGGCTGACCATCATCCCGCGCTGCGGCGGCGAGCTGGTCGGCTACTGGCTGCCCACGAAGTTCGCGGGCCCCACGAACGAGGCGCTGGGTCTGATCAGCTTCGCGAGCCTCACGGCCTACGAGCAGTACCGCGAGCGGCTGGCCAAGGACGCGGACAACGTCGAGGCCATCCGGCGCGCCGAGGAGAGCGGCTGCATCCTCGTCGAGGACCGCGCGATCCTGGAACCGGTGTCATGACAGCAGTCCGTCACTCAATGACGTGATCCGCTCGCAGGAGCACCGACGGCGGGATCGTCAGGCCAAGCGTCCTGGCGGTTTTTTGATTGACCACCAGCTCGAACTTGGTGGGTTGCTCGACAGGCAGGTCACCGGGCTTGGCACCTTTGAGAATCTTGTCCACGTATGTGGCGGCGCGGCGGAAGAGGTCAGACACGTCGACACCGTAGGACATGAGCCCACCGAGATCCGCGTACTCTCGAAGGTTGTACACGCTCGGTAGGCGACTCTGCGCCGCGAATTCGGTGATCAGCCGTCTGTTCGCGTAGTTCGTCGGGCTCGGGGCAACGAACATGGCGTCGGAGCCTCCGCGGCGGATCGAGACGAAGGCATCGGAGTAGTTATTCGGACTGTGCTCTGCGAGAAAGAGCGTGACGGCCCCGCTTCCGCTTTGCGCGGCGACCCTGACACTCTCGCCAAAGGAGCCGTCCCAATCTTGCCTCATGCCGAGAAACGCCACCTTCGCAACCCTTGGCACGCACTCTTTGAGAAGCGCCAAGCGTTTGGCCTCGATCTCGGGGCCAACGGCGTACGTCACCCCGGTAATGTTTCCGCCCGGCCGCGCAAGGCTTTGCACAAGCCCGGCGCCGACCGGATCGAGCGCGGCGCCCATGACGATGGGAACGGTCGTGGTCACCTCCTTCGCCCGCTGCGTCATGGGTGTTCCGACCGTGACGATGACGTCAGTTTTCAGGCGCACGAGCTCCGTCACGATCTCAGGAAATCGTTCAAACCTTCCCTCGGCGGACCGTCGCTCCAGGATGAGGTCCTTACCCTCGACGTAGCCAAACGCTCGCAAGCCGTGTAAGAGCGCTCGGAGAGGTGGATTGATGGGCTCTGGCCCAACCAGCTCGGACATGGGCGATGTCGTCGCGATGTATCCGACCCGATACACCTTCGCCGCCTGCTGAGCCTCAGCGCAGAATTGCCCCGCCAGGACCAGAAAGGCCACGGCCACCGTCATAACGGTGACGCGTCTTGTAGCGCTACCGTCTGGGCTAACGAACACTCGTCGAAATCTCGACGTTGGCGGGGTCGACGAAACCCTTGAGAGAGAAGCCTTCCGCGCTGACGTTTACGGTGGCCCGGGTCGGAACAAGAGGGTCTGACTGCTCGACGATCACGGTAAAGAACCGCTCCTCGGGAGAGGAGGACACCCGGGCGCGGCCAGTGAAGGTCGCCCATCGGTCAAACGGTCAAACGTCTGAAGCAGGCCCAGCTCCGTCGACTCGATCGTTGTGTTCGAACGCCGGTCGGTAACACGGAAGGACCCCTCGGCTTTGCGCGCGCCGGCCGTCTGCTTCACATCGAACTCGACCTGATAGTCCGCGGCACTCGCTTCCTGTCCCGACACGGCGCCGCCCACCGTACCGTGTCGAGCGGACGTGCGCCGGGTGCGGTCTGTGCTCATCGCGCGACTCGGCATGTGTGTGGTACGTCCGAGCACCCGACCGCTCTGTTCGCCTGTCACCTGGCCGTCGCGCAACGCCACGCGGCCGTTCACGATGACGTACCGGACGCCCTCCGACAGCCTCGTCGGATCCTCATAGGTCGCACGATCGCTGATCGTGTTGGGATCGAAGACCGTCACATCGGCGGCCATGCCTACGGCAAGAAAGCCGCGATCGATCATGCCGATCGTGTTCGCGGGTAACGCCGTCATCTTGCGAATTGCGTCTTCCCAGGTCAGCACTTTCTGCTCGCGGACGTAGCGGCCGAGGACACGCGGAAAGGTGCCGTAAGATCGTGGATGGGCCAGGCTGCTCGTCGTCGCGTCGCAGTCGCAGGCGATCGACGTCGTCGTATTTAGAAGGATTTTTATGAGATTGCTTTCGACACCGAAACGGAGGATCGCCGGCACGTTTCCCCTTTCGAGAACGCGGACAATGGTTTCGCCCGCTGACACTCCGTACTCGCGCATGATGTCGACAAGCTCTTGCTTCGAGGATGGCAGGTAGACGCCTTCAGGTCCTCCGAAGAGTGCATTCAGCGCTTGCTCTGTCTCGGCAACGATGCACCCGCGAAGAGCCGGGTTGGAGAATCGATTCAGCATCTCTACTCGGCCGCCCTCTTGCGCCCAGCGGGGAATGAGCAGCGCACCCAACCAGGTCTGACCCGCCAGATACGGGTAGGCATCAGCGGCCGTGTAGTGTCCTCGTTTCGTTGCCTCTTCCATCTTCTCGAGGAGCGCCGCTGCCTTCATGTGCGTGACGACCGCCACGAGGCTGGCCGCCTCGGCGATGGCGATGGTCTCCATGATCCCGGCCTCGGCGCTGAAGTTCGACTCCGGAGTGACGCGCTCGTGGTTCGGAAAGTTCGTTCTCCACTTCGCCGCCGCCTCGACGACTCGGATGACTTCATCGGTCCTCGCGTAGGAGGCGGGCGTATATGCGAGGCCGGCGGAGACACCCCACGCGCCGTGTTCCAAGCCTCGGACGACGAGGCTCCGCATCCGGTCGATCTCCTCGGCCGTTGGTCGACGGTCCTGCAGGCCCATCACCGATTGCCAGACGCCGTTGAAGCCGATGTAGGGACCGACGTTCACCGCGAGCCGTTGCGAATCAAGTCGCGTCATCTGGGTGAGGAGATCCACGGGGCCGATTCCATCGGAGTGAAGGATGACGGTCGTGACGCCTTGTGTGAGAAGGTTCTCTGCACGCGGCAGTGCGTCCAACACTGAATGGCTGTGGAGATTGATGAAACCCGGAGCCACGAAGAGGCCAGCAACGTCCACATCCAGAGCGGCGCGTTCTCCACGCAGGTCACCAATCTTGCTGATAACGCCGCCGGTGATTCCGAGATCCGCCTTGTACGAAGGCGCACCCGTGCCATCGAGGACCGTTCCATTGCGAAGGATGATGGCAAACCCGGCGTTAGTCCCGGCCTGACTGACTGCTCGGACCGTGACGAACGACACAAGGGCGAACGCAATCGCCGATGTGACGGCGGACCTTCTCATGCTGAATGCCCTCAGAGTTGCCCAAAGTCGGAACACGGTTCAGCGGCCCTCTTGGTTGCCGGCGGCCTGACTGCCTAACGCCCGCGCGCTCAGCGGCGCGCCCGTCGCGTCGGCGGAAGCGCGATGCTAGACCCCTTGCTGACCCCGTAGGTAGCGAGCTCCTCTCGGACGGCCTGCCGCACGACGTCAAGCGTCGACCGCCGGTGGACGTGCTCCAGGAGGGCGTCGTTGATGAGTGTCTGGTAGTTGCCGCCGTCCGCCTTGTGCACGAGGCCCCGGAAGTAGCTCAGGACGGCGTTGTCCAGCCGAATCGAAATCTTTGTTTTGCCCGACCCGGCCTTCACGACGGCCCCGCGCTTCGCGCGCGCGAAGTCGATGTCGCGGTACTTCTCAGCTTCGGCTCTTTTCATATACTCCCTTCTGGCGCCTGTTGGCCTTCCAGGCGGAGATCACCCGGATGATGTCTGGCCCGCGGTAGGTGTAGACCACGACTAGCAGACTGCCGAGACTGCTGAGACCCAAAGTCGCGAAGCGTTCTTCGTCCACGACGTCGGAATCTTCCCGAGTCGGATCCCATTCGAACCGCAACTGCGAGAGTGTATAGACGATCGTCCTCCCACTCAAGTGGACGCTTGTGGGCCTAACCAGTATTCGCCTCCAGGCGGAAGCCGATGGCTGCGCGCGCGGCCCACGCATCCACTTTCGGCCCTCATGGCGTCGAGGAGCCGGTGGCCGGATGGCCTAGCGCTTCTTCAGCCGCACGTCTTCCAGGGGCGCCGCCCACGGAAAGGGGTCAATCAGCATCAGGGCCGACTCTTCCACCCGCGGGCCGATGCCGCTCGGCCAGATGTAGTCGTAGATGGGGGCGAAGCGCACACGCTCGGAGAGCTGCTGCTGGATCTGCGCGAGCATCGCCGCGCGCTTGCGGCGGTCGGGCTCGTTGGCCTGCTGCCGGTAGAGCGTCTCGATGTCGGGATAGGCGCCGTACGCGAAGGCGCCCTCGGCGGGCACCGTCTGCGCCAGGCGCGAGGCGGCGTTGCCCCACACGGCGTTGATGCAGAGGCACACGCCCTTGAGCTTCTTGGACGCGAGCGCGCCGTAGAAGGCGGCCCGCTCCATCGAGCGCACGCGCGTCTTGATGCCGACGGCGCCGAGGTAGCCGACGACCGCCTCCGCCATCGAGTTGTAGGGCGGCCATGGGTGCAGGTCGCCCGCGTCGAACCCGTTGGGAAAGCCGGCCTCGGCGAGCAGCTTCTTGGCCTGCGCGGGGTCGTAGGGATGCGGGTCGATGGACACCGCGAAATCGAATGTGCGCGGCACTATGTTGCCGTTGAGCCGCGAGGCGCCGAGGTTCTCGGCCTGGTTGATGGCCTTGCGGTCCAGCGCGAGGCTGGCGGCCAGCCGCACGCGCCGGTCGTGCCACGGCGACTTCGAGTCCCACTGCTCGAGGAAGTCGAGATAGAAGGTGCCGATGCCGGCCGAGAAGGCCAGCTTCAGATTCGGATCGCGCTTGACCTCCTCGGCGAGGGGGCCGTCCAGCAGGTAGGCGACGTCCACCTCGCCTCGCTTGAGCATGGCCAGCCGCGTGGTGGCGTCGGTGACGCTCTTGTAGACGAGCCGCTTCACCGACGGCATCTTGCGCCAGTAGCTCTCGTTGGCCTCCATGACGAGCTCGATACCCGGCGTGTGGCTCACGAACTTGTACGGACCGAGGCCGACGGGCGCCTTCTTGAAGCCGTCGACGCCGACCTGCTCCATGTACTTCTTGGGCGCGATCCAGGCCGCCGAGGTCGCGAGCGTGCCGTAGAACGTCATGAAATCGGGCCACGGCTCGTGCAGGACGAACCGCACGCGGTGCGGGTCGACGATCACGACGTCCGCGACCTTGTCCTGGAGGATCTTGGCGCCCTTGGCGCGATGAAACGAGAACTTCACGTCGTCCGCCGTGAAGGGATCGCCGTTGTGGAACTTCACGCCCTGGCGCAGCTTGAACTCGTACGCACGCCCGTCGGGGCTCACCGTCCACGACTCCGCGAGGGCGGGCGCCATGAGATTACCCGGCATGGGCTTCACGAGCGCGTCGTGCATGGCGTACATGACCCAGAACGGCGTGAGCACGCCGATCACCTCGGCGGGATCGAACCAGGCGGGGGCGAGCGTCACATAGAGCGCCCAGCGCATCTCGCCCTCGGGCTTGGCCTGCGCGGCCGCCGACCCCGAGGAGCCGGCGATGGTGAGGGCGAGCAGCAGGATCAGGAGTCTTTTCATGGCGCGCTCCTTCATGGTCACACTAGGCGAATGCCGGCATCACCTCGCGCGCGAATGTCTCCATCGAGCGCAGCACGCGCGCGTGCTCGAGGTCGCCGAACCAGAACGAACAGTTGAAGTGCGTGATGCCCACCGCCTTCTCGATACGCTTGATCTGTCGCACGCACGTGTCCGGCGTGCCAATGACGAGGTAACGGTCGAGCAGGTCGTCGACGCTGGGCTCGTTCGGCCCCGGCACCGGGATGGCGCGGCCGTCCTCCACACGCTGGTAGTTGTTGCGCAGGCTCAGCGTGACGCGCATGTTCCAGCGCGCCTGCTCGGCGGCGGCGCGCGCGTCGGCGTCGTTGTCCGCCACGTAGACGGCGCGCTGCACACCCACCTGCAGCGGCTCGCGCGGCTTGACCTCGGACACCACGCGGTCGAAGAGCTTGCGAAATTCCGCCATGCGCTCGATGGGCACCCCGAAGCCGCCCGTGAGCACGTTGAAGCCGCGGCGCACGGCGCCCTCCACGGAGTCGGGGCTCTGCGCGGTGATCCAGATGGGCGGGCGCGGCTTCTGCAAGGGCTGGGGGAAGATCGTCGTCTCGGGGATCTTGAAGATCTTGCCGTCGTACGTGAACGGCTTGCCCTCGAACGCCTTCAAGATGATGTCGACGGATTCCTCCCAGCGCGCGCGCCCGCTCTCGAGCTCGAGGCCGAGCCGCTCGAACTCGTAGTGCTGGTAGCCGCGCCCCAGCCCCACGTCGATCCGACCACCCGCGAGCAGGTCGAGAGTGGCGATCTCCTCCGCCACGACGAGCGGATGGTGGAGGGGCACCACGATGACGGCGGTGCCCACGCGCAGGCGCGTCGTCTTCGCCGCGATGTAGGGGGCCATCTGCGCCGGGCGCGAGAGATAGCCGTAGGTCGAGAAGTGGTGCTCGGCGAGCCACACGCTGCGGAAGCCGAGGGTCTCGGCCGCCTGCGCCATCTCGATGCCGCGCGCGTAGATCTCCTGCGAGGAGCGCGCCGACGGTGACTGCATCAGAAGGAACGTGCCGAAATTCATCGTCACCTCGCTCGGATTCGAAACCACGGATGAGGCTGGCCCGGGGTCGTCACGCGCAGCGTGTAGACCGACGTGCGAGCCGTAAGAAAGAGCGTGCGGAGATCGGGGCCGCCGAAGGCGAGGTTGGCCGGCACCTCCGGCGTGCGGATGATCCCGAGCCGCGCGCCACTCGGCGCAAAGACCCAGGTGCCACCGGGGCCCGTGCAGTAGACGCGACCCTCGACGTCCACCTTCATGCCGTCGGGCACGCCGTCGATCTCGTCGGAGGACATGTCGGCGAAGATCCGGCGGCGCACGACGGCGCCGCGCGCGTCCAGCTCGAAAGCGTGGATGTACTGCGTCCAGCGCGTGTTGGCCACGTAGAGCACGCGCTCGTCGGGCGAGAACGCCAGGCCGTTGGGATACTCGCAGTCCGCCACCAGCGAGGTGGCGCCGTCGGGCGCGATGCGATAGACACCGGCTTCCGACAGCTCGCGCTCGGCGAGCGGCACGCGCAACCCGGGATCGGTGAACCAGAGGCTGCCGTCGGACTTGCACACGACGTCGTTGGGACGGTTCAGACGCTTGCCCTCGTGGCGGTCCATGAGGACCTCGCTCCCGCCGTCCGCGGACCAGCGTGTGACCCGGCGGTTACCGCCCTCGCAGAGGACGAGCCGACCCTGGAGGTCGAACGTGGTGCCGTTGCCCTCCCCGGTGTCGGCGCGAACGAGCTCCGCCTCCTTGCCCGGCGTGATGCGGTGCAGGTTGCTCCGGCGGATGTCGACGAAGTAGTAGAAGCCGTCCGGGTGCCAGAGCGGACCCTCGGTGAAGACGAACCCTGTGGCCAGCCGTTGCGCCTGCGCGGTCTCGAGGATCTTGGAGAGGTCGTCGCCCATGGCCGTGACTCCGTCTTGCCGTAAGGTGCGCACGAGTATACGCTCCCAGCCAGCCATGAAGACACGCCAGATCGGCCCGTGCTTCGCGGCCGAGGTCGAGGGGATCGACATCCGCACGCCGCTCTCCCCCGAGGAGGTGGCGGCGATCCACGCCGGCATGGACGAGTTCGCGGTGCTCGTCTTCCACGAGCAGGCGATCGACGACGAGCAGCAGCTCGCCTTCAGCCGCAGCCTGGGCGAGCTCGAGCACGCGATCGGCACCAGCCTGCGCGCGCCGGACGAGTACCGCCTGCCCACCACCTTCGCCGACGTGTCCAACCTCGACCAGCATCACCAGGTGTTCGCGCGCGACGACCGGCGGCGGCTGTTCGCCATCGGCAACCGCCTCTGGCACTCCGACAGCTCGTTCAAGACGATCCCGGCGAAGTACTCGCTGCTCCACGCGCGCAGCATTCCGTCCAGGGGCGGCAACACGGAGTTTGCGGACATGCGCACCGCGTACGACGCGCTGGACGCCGAGACGAGGAGCGAGATCGAGGACCTGATCTGCGAGCACTCGCAGCTCTACTCGCGGCAGCAGCTCGGCTTCACCGACTTCACCGACGAGGAGCGCCTCCGCTTCGCGCCGGTGCGCCAGCGCCTCGTGCGCACGCACCCGTCCACGGGGCGGAAGTCACTCTACCTGTCCTCGCACGCGGGCTCCATTCTCGGCTGGCCGGTGCCGGAGGCGCGCGCGTTCCTGCGCGATCTCGTGGAGCACGCCACCCAGCGCTCGTTCGTGTATGCGCACCGGTGGAGCGTGGGCGACCTCGTCATGTGGGACAACCGCCGCACCATGCACCGCGCCCGGCCCTTTCCGGTCCACGAGCCGCGCGACATGCGCCGCACCACGCTGGCCGGCGACGCGCCCACGGTGAGTGAGGCGGCCGCGGCGACGTCGTGATCGCAAGCGGCTCCGGCAAGCAGGAATACACGGCGGCCGTCACGGGACGCCTGCTGTGGCCGCTCGCCGTGCTCGCCGCGTTCGGCGCCGGCTGGGCGGTCGCCGGTGTCGCCGGCAAGATCCCCGTCACGCGTCACGCGGCGCCTGAAGTCGAGCATCTCAGGCAGCAGGTCTTCACGCTTCAGGCGCGGCTGCAGGTGCGAGAGGAAGTCGCCGAGGCGCGGACATCGGAGCCGCGCGCCCGCGCTGGCGCGCCGCCGGCACCGCGGGTGTCCGCGGAGGGTGAGCGCAACCTCACGGCGCCCATGCGCGAGGAACAACTCCTCAACGATATTCGCGCGCGCAGCGGCAGCCAGCCCGATCGCGCGGCGACGCGCTCCGGCTCCGGGTCGACGCCGACGATCGAGTTCGCGCTCGACCGCTTCTACAAATATCTCGAGACCACGAAGAGCGCGGAGGGACGCGAGCGCTGGCAGCGCGCGCCCGAGCTGGTCGAGGAGCTGCGCGGCATGGGTGACGTGGCCGGCAAAGCGCTCATGCAGGCGCTGGCCGCCAGCCACGACAGCGACGAGCGACGCGCGGCGGCGCGGCTGCTGGGCACGCTGCAAGTCCCGCAGGCGGTGCCCCTCTTGAAAGAGATCGTCGAGAAGGACGACGACCTGCTCCTGCGACGCGCCGCGGCCTCGGGATTGCGTCAGCTGCAGACGCCGGAGTCGCTGCCCGTGCTGGAGCGCATCCTCGCCAACGGCGCCGACGATCGCTTCGTGCGGCTGAGCGCCGCCTACGGCCTCGCCGAGTCGGGCCGGCCGCTCGGCGTCAACGGGCTGGCCCAGATCTTCCAGGAATCGGCCGTCGACGGGCGTGGCCGTGAGATGGCGTTTCGCGCGCTCACCTCACTCAAGGACGAGCGCCCCCTGCCCTTCATGCGTCAGGTGGTGGCGTCCGAGGCGGAGCCCGCGTACCGGCTGCGCGCCATCCAGTACCTGACCGCGCAGGGCGATCGGCAGGCGCTCGCCACGCTGCACGTCCTCATGCAGTCGCCCACCGAACAGGCGTCGATTCGCGACGCCGCCGCGAACGCCTACCGGACTCTCAGCGGCAGGTAATCGCCTCCGCCGACGACGTCGTCGTCGTCGCGGAGAGACCAATCAATCGTCGTCCCGTCGAGGAGCCAGATCTCGATCGTCCCCGATGTGTGCCGCCAGACGATGTCAGCCTTACCATCGCCGTTGACCTCGGCGGCCAGAGAAGACGGTGTCTTCATTGAGCTGTCGATGGACCTCACGATCAACATGGCCAAGTGGAACGCGCTGGCGAAGCACGTCCAGGAGATGGCGATCGCCGCCACGCGCCAGCACTCCTGGGACCAGTATGCGTACATCCAGAAAGAGAACGTCGCGGCCTGGGACAAGTACAAGGCCGAAGGGGTGCAGATCATCCGGCTGTCCGATGGGGACATCCACAAGTTCCGGCGCCACGCCATCCCTCTGTGGTTCAGGTGGGCCAAGAGGGACGCGCTGGCCCAAGAGGCATTCGCGTCCCAGCTCGCGTTCATGAAGACGTTCAACGTCGGGTACGTCACGGACTCGATGCTGGTCGACATCGACGGCAAGACGAAGCTGACCCTCTAGGACGCTTCGGCCGCCTGCCGGTGGCCCCGACACGCATCGGCACCCCCCTTGAAGAGCGCCCGCGGTGAGATTAAGGTACCCACTGCCGTACGGTGATCCCAGCTACCTGGCGTCCTCCCCCCGGAAGAGGAGACTGACCATGACCCGGACTTCGCGGTGGCTATCCCTGCTCGCCCTCGTCGCGTTCACGTTCACCCTGGCGGCGCTGGTCGATCCCGCCTTCGCCAAGACGGTCCGGATCCCCAAGACCGGCGCCAAGTGCGCCGACGATCCGGCCTGCCACAACCGCTGGCATCCCGCCATCAAGCCGGTCGCCACCGCTGACCCCGGCGACACCGTCGTGTTCGGCACGCGTGACGCCGTCGACCACCAGCTCACACGCAGCTCCACGTCCGCCGACGTGGCGGGCGTGAACCTCAACCTCATACACCCACTCACCGGACCGCTGTTCGTGAACGGCGCGGAGGCGGGCGACGTGCTCGCGGTGACGATCGGGGACATCGAGCCCGACAAGTTCGGGTACACGGTGATCGTCCCCGGCTTCGGCTTCCTGCGGGATCTCTACCCGAACCCCCATATCGTCCGGTGGGACCTGACACGATCCGAAGCGACGTCGCCGGACATGCCGGGCGTGAAAGTGCGGTTCAACGGATTCACGGGCACCATCGGCACCGCGCCCGGCCCGAAAGAGACCGACGTCATGTTCCAGCGCGAGGACGCTCTCATGAAGGCGGGCGGCTTCGTGCTGCCGCCCGAGCCGAAGGACGCGCTGCCGAGCGCGGTGTGCGGCGCCAACGGGACCAACAAGGACCGGTGCCTGCGCACGATCCCGCCCCGCGAAAACGGCGGCAACATGGACGTGAAGCAAATGGTGAAGGGCACGACGCTGCTCCTGCCCTGCTTCGTGCGCGGGTGTCTGCTGTCGATCGGTGACGTCCACTTCGCCCAGGGCGACGGCGAAGTGTCCGGCACGGCCATTGAGATGGACGCCACCGTGAAGGTGAAGGTCGCGGTGCGCAAGGGACTGGCCGCGTTCGTCCGGCAGCCACACTTCGAGGGCGGAAACGTGCTGAAGCGGCTCGAGCCGAGCAAGTTCTACGCGACGGTCGGCTTCCCGATCAAGGAAGGCGGCAAGGTGACGCCGTATCACCAGTACCTCGACGGCGTGCGCATCGGCCCGCTGATGAACCTGTCGGAGGACGTCACGCTCGCCGCCCGCGACGCCCTCCTCCAGATGATCGAATGGCTCGTGCGCGAGAAGAAGCTCTCGCGCGAGCAGGCGTACGTCCTCTGCAGCGTGGCCGTCGACCTGCGGATCTCGAACCTGGTCGACGTGCCGAACTTCGCCGTCACCGCCATCCTGGACCTGGGCGTCTTCGACAAGTAGGCGGAGCGACACGTTGGACCGCCGGACGTTCCTGCGGCTCGTCGCCCTCACGGGGGCGGCGGGCGGCGTGATGGGCCACTCGCCCTATCGCCAGTGGCAAGCCTACCGCAAGGCCCGGCTCATCATCGTGACGAGCGCGGCGGAGCCCGCGTCGTACCCGCTGGGCGAGGCCATTGCGACGCTGCTCGCGCACCACCTGCCGGAGAGCCGTGCGGTGGCGACCCGCGCAGCCGACTCGCTCGCGATCGTGAAGCTTCTCGGCAGTGACCAGTTCGACCTCGCGATCCTGAGCGCGGGTGACGCCCGCGACGCCTACGACGGACGCGCTCGCTTCGCATCCGAGGGGGCACTGCCGCTCCGCGCCCTCGCCGTGCTCGGCCCCTACCTGTTCGTCTGTCGCGAGGATTTCCCCGTCGCCCAAGCGCAGGCCGTCAGTGGCACGCTCGCCGAACATTGGCGCGACAGCGGGGCGCTGCCGCCCGCCAGCAGTCCGGCGCAGGCGAGCATCCCGCTTCACCCGGGTGTGGCGAGGCTCGGGACTCGCGGGGACCCGTGAGGCGCGCGCTCGCCGGCGTCGCGCTGCTCGGCGCGGTCTTCGGCGCGCCGGCGGCGCGCGCGCAGGCGCCGCAGGCTTTCGTCGATGTGGCCAGCAAGGTCGTGAGCGCCTTCGCGACGGAGACGAACGGCGTCCGCAACGTGCGCATCGACATCCGCCGCCGCGACATCGCACCCGAGGCC
>JBKKCN010000418.1:0-15331 GCA_046712525.1 Candidatus Rokuibacteriota bacterium | reverse complement strand
CGCCGACATGACGCGCGAGCGCCTGCTGAAGATCCGCCAGGAAGAGCAGCGGGCGGCCTGCGCCGTCCTCGGTATCACGGAGGTCGTCTTCCTCGGTTACGAGGACGGCGTGCTCCAGCCCTCGATCGCGATGCGCCGCGACCTCACGCGCCTCATCCGCCGCTATCGCCCGAATGCCGTGGTGTGCGGCGATCCCACCATGCGCTTCTACGGCAACCGGTACATGAACCACCCGGACCATCGCGTCGCCGCTGACGTCGCGCTCGACGCGGTGTTTCCGTCCGCGGAGACGCGCTTCATCTTTCCCGAGCTGCTCGACGAAGGGCTTCAGCCGCATCACGTGCGTGAGGTCTGGCTGCATGGCGCCGTGCGCCCGGACACCTACGTCGACATCGCGGACGTCCTCGACCTCAAGATCGCCGCCCTGCGCGAGCACAAGAGCCAGCTCGGTCCCTGGGACCCAGCACCGTTCGTGACCGGGTGGGCGATGGAGCAGGGAAAGGTGAGGAAGCTCCGTGCCGCCGAAGCCTTTCGGCGGATGGTCCTCGAAGACCTCTAACTAGCGACGCTTCTCGAAGAGGAGTGTCTGCTCGCAGGCCCCGAAGGGGCCGTCGAGGTCGGAGAGCGTTCCCCGCCCCACACCCGTGCCCTGATCGCCGACGCGGGTCTCGGCGCTGAGCAGGATCCACGGCACGCGCGGCACCCGCCAGAGGACGACGGTCAGGTCGGGGTTGATTCGCGCGTATCGACGCCGGTGAAGAAGGGGCTCCACGCTTTCACCTGCGGCGGTAGCGTGCGTCCGGCGTCGGGGCCCAGCGGGGGAGGCTTGCGCTCGATGGGCACGGGTGTCGCCGCGGCATCCGCCTTCAGGAAGACGCCGGTGCAGCGCGCGACGGGCTTGCCGTCCTGGGCGAGTGACGATTCCACCGTGCGTGCCTTGCGGCCATCGCGAAGGACCGTCACGCTGGGCGTGATCCGCTCGCGGGTGACGGGGCGCCACAGGTCGAAGCTGAGACGCGCGAGCGCCATGCCCTCCGCCGCCTCGCTGCGCTCGAGCGCGCGCACGAGGAGGGCGCCGTACGCGCTGCCCTGCAGAGTGTCGGCAGACCATGGGCCCACGCCCCACTCGGTCGGGTGGAAGTCGTTGCCTTCGGCGAGGAACAGGCTGTCTATTCAATTTACATGGGGGCCTCGAAGGGCCCCCAAGCCCCCGCGCGAAGTTTACGGCAAGGCGGCGAACACTGCGCGTGCCAGGCGCGGCAGCTCGGGGTCACGCGCTCCCATCATGAGCACGGTATCGCCGGAGCGTGCTTTCGCCGCCACCCATCGCACCACCGCGGCGTGGTCTCGGGCGTAGCCGCAGCCGAGGGGGGGCGGGAGGTCGTCGGCGAGATCGCGGCTGCAGATGTCGCGCGTGGTGGTACCACCGGCGTAGAAGATCTCCGCGTAGCAGAAGCGGTCGCTCGGACGTAGCAGCGATGGGAGCAGTGCTTTGAGCTCGGGGCGCAGGAAGCGCGCGGGGCCGAAGCCGTGCGGCTGGAAGACGGCGACGATGCGCGCGGCACCGGCCTGCGCGGTGGTGATGGCCGCCCGGATCTTGTCACCGTTGTGCGCAAAGTCGTCGACGACGCGGATGCCGCCGGGTGAGGTGCCCACCACCTGGAATCGCCGCGCCACTCCGGGAAAGCACGCGATGAGCCGCTCGACCGTCGCGGGCGCGATGCCCAGCTCGAGCGCGAGGAGGGCGGCCGCTCCCGCATTCTCGAGGTTGTGCAGCCCCGGTTGCGGTACGTCGAGCGCGATCGTGCGGCCGTCGGTGTGCAGCGTGCCCGTGGCGCGCCACGGCCCCACGGTGCCGACGTCGAGGCGCGCCTTGGCCGCGGGCGCGGCGCCATACGCGAGCGCGTTGAACTCGCGACCCAGCGCCAGGGCCTCCGGACACCGCGCGTTGACGAGCAGGCGGCCGCACTGGCGCGCAAAGGTGGCGAACTGATCGCGTAGCGTGTCCACCTCGCCGTGGTCGCGGGTGATGTTGTGGATGAGGCCGAGGGCGGGGCGATAGCCGCGCAGCGTGCCGTCAGACTCGCACGCCTCCGCCGCCACCGCGGCGCCGGGCGGGCCCGGCACGAAGCAGCCGCCCTCGCCGTCCCCGACGAGCGCGGCGCCGCCGATCACCGTGGCCGGCACGCCGGATTCACGCGCGAGCCAGGCGAGCATGCCGGTCACCGTGCTCTTGCCGCTGGTGCCCGCGATGGCGATGCCCGGCCGCCCCGCGCCCACGACTTCCGCGAGGAGGGCGGGCCGGGTCACGCGCGGCAGGCCGAGGTCGCGCGCCGCGCGCATCTCCGGCGTGTCGGTCTCGACGGCGGTCGAGTACACGAAGCGATCCACGGCCGCCGTGACGGCGCTGCCGTCCTGGGGCTTGAGGTCGATTCCGAGCGCGCGCAGGCAGGCGGCGAGGTCACCGTTCTTGCCCTGGTCGAAGGAGCGGTCCGAGCCCTGCACGACATGGCCGTGAGCGCGGAGCAGGCGCGCGAGGGGGTTCATGCCGGCGCCGGCGATGCCGGAGAAGTGGTAACGCCCCACTCTTCGCTTATACTCCACCCCGTCGTTGTTACCCAGCGCGAATGAGGCGAAATTCCCTTGTCTTCTTGCATGCTTTGCCGGGCCGAGCGCATGACCCCGTGGTTCCACGAGGATGAGATCTGCTGGATCGCCGAGTGCGAGGTGTGCGAGACGCCCATGGTCGTCTGGCGCTCGCACGGCACGCAGCCGTCTGCCGAGGACCTGGCCCACATGCGGGCGCGCCTGCGCGAGGTGGCGGCCGCGCAGGTGGGCGCCTTCTGGGTGGACGAGAACATGCGCAACATCCCCGATCACTGGCACGCGCACGCGCGGCCGGAGGGCGGCTTCTTCGGCGTGAGCCGGTGATCAAGGCGGTCGTCTTCGACATCGGCGGCGTGGTGCAGGACTCGCCGCTGCACGCCATCGCGCGGTACGAGCGAGACCACGGCCTGCCAGCACACGCCATCAACCGCGCCGTCGTCGCGAGCGGAGAGACGGGCGCGTGGTCACGCCTGGAGCGGGGCGAGCTCACGCTGCGCGCCTGGTGTGCGCCCTTCGAGAGCGACTGCCGCACGCTCGGGGTGGCCGTCGACGCCGCCCGCCTCATGACCTACATTGCGGAGGCCGGTCGCGCCCGCCCACAGATGCTGCGCGCCATCGCGCGGCTGCGCGAGCGCGGGCTGCGCGTGGGCGCGCTCACCAACAACTGGGCGACGGACGATCCCGCGCCCCCGCCCCACCCGTTGCGCGAGCACTTCGACGCTTTCGTGGAGTCGCGCGCGGTCGGGATGCGCAAGCCCGACCCGCGCATGTACCAGCTCATCTGCACGCAGCTCGGTGTTACGCCGCCCCAGGCGGCGTTCCTTGACGACATCGGCGGGAATCTCAAATCCGCGCGGGCGCTCGGCATGCATACGATCAAGGTGGACGAGCCGGACGAGGCGTTGCGCGAGCTGGGCGTCCTCGTCGGCTTCGACCTGTCCGGTTGAGGTATCCTCCCGGCATGAGCTCCGGCCTCGAGGACCGCTTCCTCACCCTGCACGAGATCGTGCGCGCCGCCCGGGCCAACCTCGCGGGCGGCCCCTGGGATTACCTGGTGGGGGGCACGGAGACGGAGACCACGCTGAAGCGCAATCGGCTTGCGCTCGACTCGCTGGCCTTCCGGCCGCGCGTGCTGCGCGACGTGTCGAAGATCGACGCCTCCTCGACCTTCCTCGGCCGTCCCCTGCGTATCCCCGTGATGCTGGCGCCCATCGGCTCCATCGAGTCCTTCACCCCGGGCGGGGGCGCCACCGCCGCTGAGGGCTCCGGGGCGTTCGGCGTGCCGCAGATGCTGTCCAGCGTCTGTAACCCCGGGCTGGAGGCGGTGGCGAAGGCGGCCGATAACTTCCGCATTTTCCAGCTCTACGTGCGCGGCGACGACGCGTGGGTGGACGACCACGTGCGGCGCGCTCTCGACCACGGCTACGCCGCCTTCTGCCTCACCGTCGACACCGCCGTGTACAGCCGGCGCGAGCGCGACATCGCGCGGCGGTTCGTCAAGCCGTGGCGGGCGGCGGCGACGGGACAGAACTGGCAGGCGCGGCTGTCGTGGGATCAGGTCAAGCGCTTCAAGGACACGCACCGCGTGCCCCTCATCCTCAAGGGCATTGCCACCGGCGAGGACGCCGCGCTCGCCTGCGAGCACGGCGTGGATGTCGTCTACGTCTCCAACCACGGTGGGCGCCAGCTCGACCAGGGGCGCGGCTCCACGGACGTGCTGCCCGAAGTGGTGAAGGCGGTGGCGGGCCGCGCGCGGATCATCGTGGACGGCGCCTTCCAGCGCGGCACCGACGTCGTGAAGGCGATCGCCCTCGGCGCGGACCTCGTGGGGCTCGGCCGGCTGTCGTGCCTCGGCCTCGCGGCGGCGGGCGCGCCGGGACTCGTACGCACGCTGGAGCTGCTGGAGGACGAGATCCGCATCAGCATGGGGCTGCTCGGCGTCAACCGCCTCGCCGCCCTCGACACCTCGTACCTGCACGCCGCCCCGCCCGTGGCGCCGCCGCACGTCACGAGCGCCTTCCCGCTCCTCGACGGCGAAGACTACTGAGGGCTTCGGTGAAAATTCTCTACACGCCCAACCTCATCGTTCGTGAGCTCACGCCGGAGCAGCGCAAGCGGATCCTCGCCGCGGAGCCGAGCGCGAACATCGTCGAGGCCAGGGATCCCGCGAAGCAGCGCGCGGAGATCGTGGACGCCGACATTCTCTTCGGCCGCGTGGCGGCCGATATCTATCCGCTCGCCAAGCGCCTCCAGCTCTACCAGTCGATCGGCGCCGGCGTCGACGCCGCGCTGTGCCCGGAGCTGATCAACGACGATGTGCCGCTCTCCAGCGAAAAGGGCGGCGTGGGCGTGCATCTCGCCGAGCACGCGTTCGGCCTCCTGCTCACGCTGACGCGCGGCATCCACACCGCCCTCCGCACGCCGGACTACGGGCTGCGCGAATCGATCCGCGTCGATCAGAGCGAGATCTACGGCCTCACGATGGGCATCGTGGGCTTCGGCGGCGTCGGTCGCGATGTGGCCAGGCGCGCCGTGGCTTTCCGCATGCGCGTGCTCGGCATCGACATCGAAGACGTGGCGCCGGAGCCGGGCGTGGAGGCGATCTGGAAGCCCGAGCGCATGAGGGACATGCTCGGCCAGTCGGACGTGGTCGTGATCGGGCTGCCGCTCACGAAGGCCACGCGCCATCTGTTCACGCGCGACCTCTTCCGCCAGATGAAGAAGACGGCCATTCTCATCAACGTCACGCGCGGGGAGATCGTCTACGGCGACGACCTGCTGGCGGCGCTCACCGACGGGCTCATCTGGGGCGCCGGGCTCGACGTGACGGATCCGGAGCCGCTGCCGAAAGGCCACGCGCTGTGGACGCATCCGCGCTGCGTGGTGACGCCGCACACGGCGGGCGGATCCCCGCGCCGCGCCGACCGCATCGTGGATACGTTCTGCGAGAACCTCCGCCGAATGCGCGACGGACGTCCGTTCATCGCGCTCGTGGACAAGCAGAAGGGGTACTAGCGCGCCAAATTCACGTTGAGGAACTCCGGGTCGCCGGTGACTTCGCGCTCGAGGTAGCGCTTGAGCCACTCCGGCGGGATGACCGGGGTATCGGCGGCCGGCAGCTCGATCTCGGCCATGACGAGACCGATGTGATCGAAGCGATCGATCTCCCAGGTGAGCGCCCCGTCCTCCACCGTGTATCGGCGCTTGCGGAGACGCCGGCCCTTCGTCAGCGGCCAGAGCCGGCGGAACAGCTCCTCGGTGGTTTCTTCCTCCAGCTCGCCGCGCACGATCCCTTTTCCGGTCTTGATGGTCCTGAAGTATCGCCGGCCCGCGCCGTCGTGCACGGATCGAATGCGCTCCGTGATGATCGAGCCGGGCAGATAACCCTGCTCGATACGCTTCACCTCCACGCTCCGGCCTCTCAGGCGCGGCATGCCGCGGAGCACGAATTTGCGCTCGATCTCGACCGGCGGCGTCGCGTGGGTGCGCAAGGTAGCCGTCACGCTTCGTGCCTGCGCGAACAGCGCTTCGGCATGCCCCTCGAGCCAGTCCGCCTGAGTCTTCGCGTACAGCAGATCGCGCTGCCGGTGCGCCTCCGCGCGCAGGTGCTCCGTGGCCTCCGCCGACGCGGTGTTGTCCTCCGCCACCCACGTATCCATTTCGACGAGCAGCGTGTGCAGGTCGTGCAGATCGCCGAGGACGGTCTGCAGCTCCTTCAGCGAGTCCACGAGCTCCTTGGCGCCCGCCACCTGCTTCCTGAACGGCTCCACGACGTAGCGGAGCCGCTTGGCCGCAATGCGTGCCTCGTGTGCCTGCTCCTGGTCTTCGATCGTCTTGACCGCCGCCAGGTTGCTTTCAAGCTCCGTCGTGAGAGGGATGACGCGCGCCGCCGCCGCCTCGGCCGTCGTGTCGCCCAGCGGATGCGACGGATCGATCGTGCCCTCGTAGCGCGCAAGCGCGTCTGCCATCCGGCGGTGGAGACGTTCGAAGTCGCGGTCCACCACCTGCTGCATGGCGGCATCGGCCTCCTGCTTCCGTTCCTCCAGCCGCCGCACCCGCTCGCGTGCGACCTCGATAGTGCTCTTCGGCACCGTCTCCACCTTCGAGAGCCACTCGATGTGCACCTCCAGGTCACGGCTCGCGCCGGTGCTGCGGGCGATGCGCCGGAGCAGTTTCTGTAGCTTGCCGCCGACCGTGTCTTCGAGGAGGGCGTCATACGCGCGAATCGTGCTGCGCAGGCGTCGCAGCGCGACGCGGAAATCGTGTAGGGCCTCCGAGTCGTCCGTGACGCCAAGCCGGTCGTGCGCGGCGGCCGCATCATCCAGCAGCGAGAGGCAGAGCACGCGGATGCCGACCGCGGCCGGCAACTCCACGATGTGCGGCCGGGGCCGCTCCAGCGGCGGCCACGGCGCGGAACTCCTGCCGGCCGATCGGGTGCTCATGCAGTGGAATAGCGCCGCGTCACGCGCCTGTCAAGGCGGGCGGGGTGCGTGACGGGTTCGCCTGTAGCCTCGAATCGAGCCGCGGTACACTGGCGGCGCGGAGGACAGCCATGAGCGCGATCAAGGGACATGCCGTCGTGGTGCAGCCGGAGGAGGGGCCGTCGTACTGGCAGCCTGTGCCCGCCAACGGTCACGCCGATCCCAAGCTGACGCCCGACAAGACCCACTTCCCCGCGGTGGCGATGGGCTACCAGACGATCTCGCCCGGGGGGCGGGTGCGCGAGCACTCGCACGGCGACCAGATCGAGATGCAGATCTGCTTCCGCGGCCGCGGCCACGTGAACGTCGACGGGCGCACACACCCGCTGGTGCCGGGCACCGCCTGCTTCCTCGGGTATGACGTCAAGCACGAGATCGTCAACGACAGCGCGGACGACCTCGTGATGATGTGGGTCATCACGCCGCACGGGCTCGAGGAGTTCTTCAAGACCGTGGGCCGTCCGCGCACGGCCGGCGAGCCGGCGCCGCCGCCCTTCGCGCGCCCGGCGGACGTCGTCGCCATCGAGCGCGCGCTCGGCATGAACGATACAAAAGCCTGACCCCATGCCCGCCCTTTCCATCGGCGACGCGGAGATCTACTACGAGGAATCCGGGCAGGGGCCCGCGCTCATGCTCGTGCCCGGCCTCTCCGGCCTCGGCTCCTTCTGGGCGGAGCAGGTGCGCGAGCTGTCGCGCGACTTCCACGTGATCGTGCACGACCACCGCGGCGCCGGCCGCTCGACGCACTCGCGCATCCAGTACTCCGTGGAGCAGATGGCGAACGACGCCCTTCGCCTGATGGACGGGCTCGGCATCGACTCCGCCCACATCGCGGGTCACTCCACGGGAGGCGCCATGGCGCAGGTCATCGCGCTCGATCACCCGCGGCGCGTGCGCAGCCTCGTGCTGAGCGCGACGTGGGCGGGTCCCGATCCGTACTTCACGCGCCTCTTCGAGAGCCGCAAGCAGGCGCTGCTCGACTCCGGCATCGCGGAGTACCTGCGCGGCGCCGCGCTCTTTCAGTATCCACCGTCGTGGATCAGCGCCAACGACGCGCTTATCAGCGAGCGTCACGCGTCGCTCCTCCCGGCCTCGGCGCCGGTGGAGGTCATCGCGAGCCGGATCGACGCCATCGTGCGCCACGACCGCCGCACTCGCCTGGGCGACATCCGCGTGCCCACGCTGGTGATCGTCGCCGCGGACGACATGATCACGCCGCGCCTGTACTCCGAGGAGATCGCGTCCCGGATCCCCGGCGCCAAGCTCGTGGTGGTGGAGACGGGCGGGCATCTCGCGCCCGCCATCGCCGCCCCCGCCTACAACGAAGCCCTCGGCGCTTTTCTCCGCGCCTACAGGTAAAGGACCACATGGCGACCACGTTCCACTTCGCTCTCCGCGATCTACCGCCCGAGGCCGAAGCCCTGCGCAAGGAGGTGCGTGAGTTCCTGCGTGAGACGCTGGACGGGCCGGTGCGGCTACAGCGCGAGAAGACGTGGGGCGGCTTCAACCGGGAGTTCTCGAAGAAGGTCGGACAGCGCGGGTGGATCGGCATGACATGGCCGAAAAAGTACGGCGGCCACGAGCGGACCTTCCTGGAGCGTTACGTCGTCCTCGAGGAGATGCTGGCGGCGGGCGCGCCCGTGAGCGCGCACTGGGTGGCGGCCCGGCAGAGCGGCCCCCTGCTCCTGCGCTTCGGCACCGAGGCGCAGCGCCAGAAGATCCTGCCCGGCATCACGCGCGGCGAGATCGCCTTCGCCATTGGCATGAGCGAGCCCGACTCCGGCTCCGACCTCGCGTCCATCCGGAGTCGCGCCACCCGTGCCGACGGCGGCTACGTGCTGAACGGCACCAAGGTGTGGACGAGCAGCGCCCATCAGGCGGACTACCTCATCGGGCTCTTCCGCACGAAGGTCGTGCCCGACAAGAAGCACGAGGGGCTCACGCAGTTCATCGTGGATCTCAAGCACTCCACGGGCATCACGATCCGCCCCATCATCGACCTCGTGGGCCAGCACCACTTCAACGAGGTGAACTTCACCGACGCCTTCATCCCCGAGGCCATGCGCGTGGGCGAGGAGGGCGACGGCTGGCGCCAGGTCACCACCGAGCTGTCCTTCGAGCGCAGCGGGCCCGAGCGCTACCTGTCGAGCACCTCGCTCGTGCGCGAGCTGGTGCGCGAAGTCGCCAGCACGCCCGACGACCGCGGCGCGGAGGCGGTGGGACGCCTGGTCGCCAGCATGGCCACGCTGCGGCAGATGTCGCTCTCCGTCGCCGGCATGCTGCAGGCGGGCGAGAACCCGAATCTGGAGGCGGCGGTCGTGAAGGACGTCGGCACCGTCTTCGAGCAGTCTGTGCCCGACATCGTCCACGACGTCCTCGGCGCCGAGCCCACCATCGACACAGGCTCCGAGCTGCAGCAGGTGCTGGGCTACATCACGCAGACGGCGCCGTCATTCTCGCTGCGCGGCGGCACTCGCGAGATCCTGCGCGGCATCATCGCCCGCGGGCTGGGACTTCGATGAGCGGCGAGCTCGGCTCCCTGCTCGGCGACACCGTCACTCGCCTCTTTGGCGATCTCGCCAGCAAGGAGCTCATCGAGTCCGCCGAGAAGGGCGTGTGGCCGGACAAGCTCTGGCGCGCGCTGGAAGAGGGCGGGCTCACCATGCCGCTCGTGCCCGAGGACGGCGGCGGCGCCGGCGGCACGTGGCTCGACGCGCACGTGGTCATCCGCGCCTCCGGACGCCACGCGGCGCCGGTGCCCCTTGCGGAGACCATCGTCGCGGGCTGGCTCCTCTCCCGCGCGGGTATCGAGGTGCCGCTGGGACCGCTCACGCTCGCGCCCGTGCGCGAGGGGGAGCGGCTGGCGCTGAGCCGCGCCGGCAGCGGGTGGACGGTGAGCGGCACCGCCACGCGTGTGCCATGGGGCCGCGCCGCCGCCCACGTGGTGACGGTGGCGGAGGTCGACGGCGCCACGCTGGTGGCGCTCGTCGCGACCAAGGGCGCGAAGGTCACCGAGGACCGGAGCCTCGCGCTGGAGCCGCGCGACACGCTGGTGTTCTCGGCCGCCCCCGTGAAGGCGGCACCCGCGGCAGGCGTCGATGCCGGCGCCATCCGGCTGTACGGCGCCATGGCGCGCGCGGCGCAGATGGCGGGCGCGCTGGAGTCGATCCTCGATCAGGCCGTGCGCTACGCCACCGAGCGCAAGCAGTTCGGCAAGCCCCTCGCCAGCTTTCAGGCCATCCAGCAGAATCTCGCCGTCCTTGCCGGACACGTCGCGGCCTCCGGCATCGCCGCCGAGCAGGCCTTCCGCGCCGCCGACCGCTACGATCCGCGCTTCGAGATCGCGGTGGCCAAGGTGCGCGTGGGAGAGGCGGTGGGCGTGGGCACCTCCATCGCGCACCAGACCCACGGCGCTATCGGCTTCACCTACGAGCACTCGCTGCACTTCGCCACGCGCCGCCTGTGGTCGTGGCGTGCCGAGTTCGGCAGCGAGAGCGCGTGGGCGATCGAGCTGGGCCGGGCGGTGGCCGCGCGCGGCGCCGACGCGCTCTGGTCGGATCTCACCGCCCGCTGACCCGCGCCGCTCATAGCTCTTCTGCCGAGGTCTTGATCCCGAGCTGAGCCGACAGTCCCGGGTAGCGCATGGACTGCGGAGCCATGCCGCGGGCGAGGGCAAGGTCGTGGGCCAAGAGCTGAAAGGGCACGACGGCCGCCAGCAGATCCAGCTCGGGGAGCGCCGAGAGCGGGGGCAGCCGCACCCCGAGCGTACCGGAGCCGCTCTCGCCACCGAGCGTCACCAGCTCGCACGGGATACCGAGGCCGGCCAGAGTGACCATGGTGCTGCGCGCGAGCAGCGACTCCTCGGGCGTGGCCGCGATGAAGACGGCGGGGCTGGTGGAGTCGAGGGCGTGGAAGCGTCCGTGCAGACCTTCCTCCGTCTCGAAGACGGAGACGGCGAGCCCGCTCATCTCGGTGATCTTCAGCGATGCCTCGTGGGCGGTGCCCAGGTGCCGGCCCTCGGCAAGCACCATGGCATGACCGGCCCCGGCGTACTTGTCCGCCAGCCGCCGGCTCCATCGCCGCCACGTGAGCAGATCCGACTGGAGCGCGTCCACGACCGCGGCCGCCTCGTCATGCCCGCGCGCGACGTCGGCGCCGAGGGCCAGGCACAGCAGCGTGGCGACGCTTGCCGTGTAACCCTTCGTCTTCGGCCCCACCGTCTCGCTGCCGACGGGCATGATGATGCGCGGCCCGGCGAGGGCGGCGATGGCGCTGTCAGGCTCCGCGGTGATCACGAGCGTGGCCATGCCGCGCGCGCGCGCGACGCCCACCGCCTCCACCGTCGTCCGGCTTGCGCCCGACTGCGAGAGCACGATGGCGAGGCTGCCCGGGACGGCGCTCACCGGCGCCTCGGCGATGAACGCGAGCGGACCGCACACGAAGACCGGGCACGCGAGGCGGCGGGCGAGGAGCGCTCGCACGGCCATGAGGGCATGACCGGAGGTGCCGGAGCCGATGAGCACGACCGCGCCCGGCGGCGCCGGCAGCGCCGGCTGCACGGCGGCGACGAGCGGGGGCACCTCGGCAAAGACGCGGCGCAGGACGGCGGGCTGGTCGTGGATGTAAGCCTCGATCGTGGTCCGGGGGCGCACGCCGAGGCACCGTAGCACCCGCCCCCGGTCAATTCAAGGCAGGGGACAGCCGTGGTATAAGCAACTCATGACACCACCAGTCGATCCGAACGAAGTCATGATGACCGGCGAGAACTCCTTCGTCCGCCTCAGCCCCGATGGCGGCAAGACGCAGACGGACCGCGTGAGCCACTGGCGCGTGCTCTGGTGCCCGGACGGCGCCGGGCACGCGATGTTCGTGCAGTCGTCGCTCACGGGAGGCCAGGTGCGCGTCTACAGCGACAACCCCGCCGTCGCGCGCTGGCTGCAGAAGAACATCGAGACGCTGCTCTACCCGGCCTTCGCCGACGAGAAGCTTCCCGTGACGGCGGCGCAGTTCTCGCGCAGCGGAGACGCGCGCTCCAAGGCGGTGGAGACGATCGTGGCGGGCAGCGAGCAGATCCGCCTCACGTGGTCGGACACCATCACGCCCTTCGTGCTCAACGCGCCGCCCGGGTTCAACAACCGCCCCATCGGCGTCTTCAGCACCTTCTTTCCGGCGCGCGCGGCCACGCTCGAGATCAACGGCAAGGCGGCGCCGGGCAAGCCGTGGCCGGAGATGCGCGGCGACCGTCAGGGATCGAGCGCGTGCCTGGCGTGGTCGGAGACGTGGGTCAAGCCCAAGTGACCGGCAAGCGCATCACCGGCGTGCTGTCCCCCGTGGTCACGCCGTTCAAGGCCGATCTCACGCCGGACGCGGAGCGGTTCATCCGCCAGTGCCGGTGGCTGCTCTCGCAGAACGTCGGCCTCGCCGTGTTCGGCACGAACTCCGAGGCAAACTCGCTGTCCACCGACGAGAAGATCGAGCTCCTCGATCGCCTCGTGGGGGCGGGCCTCGATCCCGCCCGCATGATGCCGGGTACGGGATGCTGCGCCGTCACCGATTCCGTGCGGCTGACGGCGCACGCGGTGAAGCTGGGCTGTGGCGGCACGCTCATGCTGCCGCCCTTCTACTACAAGGGTGTGAGCGACGACGGGCTCTTCCGGAATTTCGCGGAGATCATCGAGCGGGTGGGCGACGCGGCGCTGCGGATTTACCTCTACCACATCCCGCCCGTGTCGCAGGTGCCGATCACCCTCACCCTCATCGAGAGGCTTTTGAAGGCGTATCCGGGCACGGTGGCCGGTGCCAAGGACTCCTCCGGCGACTGGAACAACACGAAGGCGATGCTGGACGCGTTCGCGGCCTCGGGCTTCGGTGTCTTTCCCGGCGCCGAGACCTTTCTCCTCGCCGGCATGCGCACCGGCGGCGCCGGCTGCATCAGCGCCACTGCCAACGTCAACCCGGCGGCGATCGCCAGGCTCTACGACGACTGGCGCGGCCCGCAGGCCGACGAGCAGCAGACGCGCCTCGACGAGATCCGCGCCACCGTGGCCCGCTATCCGATGATCCCGGCGCTGAAGGCGACGGTCGCCCACTGGTCCGGCATTCCGGAATGGGCCACGGTGCGGCCGCCGCTCGTCGCGCTCACGACGGAGCAGGCGGCGAGCCTCGTCGCCGATCTCAAGGGACGTGGCTTCGACATGCCGGGGCTGAGCCGCGCGTAGCGAGGTTGTGAGCCACCCGGATCCTCTCCGGTGGCCTCTTCGCTCCCACGCTCGCGTTCGCCGACGATGACCCCTGCCTCCCGGAAGCGCCGTACCGGCCGCCGCCGGCCTGGCACCGTGCAACCGCTGGAGCGCGGGCTGCGGATCCTGAACGTCCTCGCTGACGGAGGCCGGCTGCCCCTCGCCGATCTCGCGCAGCGCGTGGACCTGAATGTCCGCACGGTCGAGCACCTCATGAAGACGCTCGAGGCCCTCGGCTACGTGGCGCAGGCGGCCGACCGGAGCTGGGGGATCGCGGGCCGGGTGTTCCAGCTGGTGGCGGCGGCGTGGAATGGCGACGAGCTCGCCAAGCTCGGCGAGTCGACCGTGCGCGACCTCGGCATGAAGACGGGCGAGGCCACGCAGCTGGCGATCTTCGACCGGCGCGACGTCATCGTGGTGAGCAAGCTCGACGGCGCGGGCCCGGAGCGGCTCTTCGAGCGGCTGGGCGCGCCGCGGCCGGCGTACTGCACCGCGCTGGGCAAAGCGCTGCTCGCCTACCAGCACGACTCCGTCGTCAACGCCTACCTGGATTCCATGGAGCTGAAGGCATTCACGCCGAGAACCATCACGAGCGCTTCGCGTCTGCGCAAGCAGCTGCGCGAGATCCGCCGCTCGGGCTTCGCCGTGGACGACGAGGAGTTCTCGCAGGGCATCCGGTGCATCGCCGCTCCCGTGTTCAATTTCACCAACCGCGTGGTGGCCGCCCTCGGCATGTTCGGGGCCGCCTGGCGCATCTCACCGCAGCGGATGTCGACCTGCGTGACGCTCGTCACACAGATGGCCGAGCGCCTGTCGCGCGAGCTGGCGTACCGCGACCCCTACCCGCCGCGCATGGTGCCGTGATCGTCAGTAGTCTCTCGGGTCCAGCAGGTCGCGGAGGCCGTCGCCGGCGAGGTTGAAGGCGAGGGCGAGCAGGAAGATCGCCAGGCCCGGCCAGAAGGCCATCCACGGCGCCGATTCCAGGAATTGCTGGGCGGCGTTGAGCATCGTCCCCCATGACGGTGCCGGGGGCTGCACGCCGAGACCCAGGAAGGAGAGCACGGCTTCCGCGATGATCGCGGTGGGGATCGCGACCGTGGCCTGCACGATGATGGTGCTCACGATGTTGGGCAGGATGTGCCGGCCCATCACCCGCAGGTCGCCCGCGCCGAGCGCCCGCGCGCCTGCCACGTAGTCCTCCTCCTTCGTCGACAGCACCAGGCCGCGCGTGAGGCGGATGTACGTGGGGGTGGCGCCGAGGCCGATGGCGAGGGTGGCGTTGGTGAGCGACGGGCCCAGGATGGCGACGAGGCCGATGGCCAGGATGAGGAAGGGAAAGGCGAGCCAGGCGTCGGTGACGCGCATGATCACCTGGTCGAGGGCGCCACGGTAGTAGCCGGCGGCGAGGCCCACGGGCACGCCGACGGCGATGGCAAAGAGGATCGAGAAGACGCCCGCCTGCATGGAGATGCGCGCGCCCCACACCACGCGCGAGAACCCGTCGCGTCCCAGGTCGTCGGTGCCGAACGGATGCGCCGCGCTCGGCGCCTTGCGCAGCTTGCTCCAGTCCGTGCGCACGGGATCGGTGGAGGCGATCCACGGCGCGCCCACCGCCATCACGACGAAGAGCGCGACGACGAACGCCCCCACCATGGCCGCCGGTCGCCGGCGCCCGATGCGCCACGCGCGATGGAGCAGCCCGCTCCGCGCCGCGGAAGCGGGGGTGTCGAGGGCGAACGGGTAGGCGGCGGCGTCAGGCGCCATCGGCGGCGCCGCGGATACGGATGCGCGGGTTGAGCATCGAGTACGACACGTCCACGAGGAGGTTGATGAGGACGTAGGCGGAAGCCGTGATGAGCACCACGCCCTGCACGACAGGGTAGTCGCGCGTGAAGACCGCTTCCACGATGAGGCGGCCGAAGCCGGGGATGACGAAGATCTGCTCGGTGACGACGGCGCCGCTCATGAGCGCGCCCATCTGCAGGCCGAGGATCGTCACCACGG
>JBKKCN010000417.1:0-13657 GCA_046712525.1 Candidatus Rokuibacteriota bacterium | reverse complement strand
GCGGATGGCCTCCACGTTGTCCGCGTCCTTGGCCAGCCGCTCGCGGTACTGCTCGTAGGCGGCGAGGCTCGGGAAGCTGATCAGGCCCAGCGCCTCGTTGGTGGGGCCCGCGAATTTCGTGGGCAGCCAGTAGCCGACGAGCTCGCCGCCGCAGCGCGGGATGATCTTGGTCAGGCTGCGCGCGTAGCGCTCGAAGTCCGGCCGCTTCCTCGCTTCGATGGTGTAGCGGATGCTGAGCGTGATCATGGCGCTTCCTCCAGGTAGCGAAGATTGAAAACGCGCTGCAGTTGCGTGCGCCCCGACGGCGTCACCAGCAGCGCGCGCGTGCCACGGAGCCGCCGCACCCAGCTGCGCCGCAGCGCGAGCTCCGCGAGCGCTGTGCCCACGGGGCCGGCCACGTGGGGTCGGCGCTCGGTCCAGTCCAGACACCGCCGCGCCGGCACCTGCGCGCGACGGCCGTTCGCCTCGATGCCGAGCGCGCGCAACGAGCGCGCGCCTTTCGGCGTGATGTGATAGCCGCGGCCGTCGTCGTCGAGCCAGTGCTCGGCCACCCGCGCGTCGGCGAGCGCCACGCCTAGCCGTCCGGCGAGGTGGCTGTAGCACGTACGTGCGCTCTTGAGGCGACGGGCGGCGCCGTCGTGTCCCTTGGACTCGGCGCCGCTCGGCCGCGGGGGCGCCACCACGGCGAGCGCCTCCACCGCGTAGCCGACCTCGGCACCGGCGAGGCGGTAGTACCGCCAGCGTCCCTGCTGCTCGACGCGAAGGATGCGGCCGGCGATGAGCTTGGCGAGGTGGTTGCTGGCCGTCTGCGCCGAGACACCGGCGCGCGCGGCGAGCTCGCCCGCCGGGCGCGCCTCGCCGCCCGCCAGCGCCAGGCACATGGCGGCGCGCGAGGGGTCGGCGAGGAGGTTCGCCACGAAGGCGATGTTGGGTTCGCTCATGCCGGCAAGCGTAGCGCGGGGCGCCGCCCCGATGTTTCACGACACGCCGAACCCAAATGTGCGGTGCTAGAGTGACAGGCCACGGAGGGCCGCACGTGAACGACAACGGCTATCGCGTCCGCGCCGAGCGCGGCGAAGTGCAGATCGGGACGTGGGTGACGATGGTGCGCACGCCGGCCGTGCTCACGCTGCTGCAGGCAGCCGGCCTCGACTTCGCGCGCGTGGACATGGAGCACTCGCCGTTCTCGATGGAGACCGTGGCGGACATGGCCACGCTGGCACGCGCGCTCAATTTCCCGCTCGTCGTGCGGCCGCCCGCGGGCAACCGCGAGTGGATCACGCGGCTGCTCGACGCGGGCGTGTGGAACCTGCACGTGCCCCAGGTCGACACGCCGGAGCAGGCCGCCGCCGTCGCCGCCTGCACGCGTTACGCGCCGCTCGGCGAGCGCGGCATGTACGGCTTCGGCCCGCACACGATGTACCGCACGCTGCCGCCCGGCGAGCACATGGCCGCCGCCAACGCGCGGGTGCACGTCACGGCCATGCTGGAGACAAAAGGCGCGTTCGACCGGCTCGACGAGATCGCGTCCGTGCCGGGCATCGACGCGCTCACGATCGGTCCCACCGACCTCGCCCAGGACCTCGGCGTGCTCGGCACGTCCGCCCAGCGCGACACGCTGATCCAATATCGTCGGCGCCTGGTCGACGCCGCCCGCAAGCACGGCAAGGCGGTGGCGATGCTGACCGACAGCCTGGAGGGCATCCGCGAGATGATCGCGCTCGGCGCGAGCATCATCAACTACTCGTCGGACGCCGCCGTGCTCCGCTCGAGCTACGCGGCGATCACCGACGAGATCCGTCGCAGTCGCGCCGCGCCCTGAGCGATCAGTCGTGCTCGTGCAGGGCTTGGAAGGGCGGCGGCGCGTCGTCACGCCAGCGGTCCGGGACAATCCCGAAGGCCTCGATGAAGCGCTGCCACCCGCTCGCGAAGGTGATGGTCATGCCGAGGTCGAGAATCTGGTCGTCGCTGAAGTGCCGGCGCAGCTCATCGTGGAACGCCTCGTCGACGGCCGGCGTCTCACCGGTGAGCCGATCGGCGAGCCGGAGTGCCATCTTCGTTCGTTCGGGGAGATCGGAGCTCTCGTAGTCCGTGAGCTTCGCCACCAGGTCTTCCGTCGCGCCCCGGCCCACGGCCGAGGAAGATCGCGCGAGGCTTCAGTGCACGCAGCGGTTGTTCCAGGCGAGCTTGACGCGGACCAGCTCGAACAGCTCCGGCTCGATCGACGAGCCACCGCCATAGATGTAGCGGATGAAGCCCCAGGTGGCGTCGAGCAGCCCGGGCCGCCGCGCCATCGTGAGGAAGAGGTTGTCGTCCTCGTACGCGCTGCGGTACCAGCGGTCGAGCAGCCGCTGCAGGTGCTCGTTCAGCTCCTCGCGGCTCGCCTTCGGCAACCGTCCGCGCTCGTTGGCCATGGGTCAGCGCGCGGCGGCGCGCACCGCCGCGGCGGCGACCGGCGTGGCGGAGACTTCGCGCAGCGTCACCGCCACGCGTAGCGCGCGCAGCCCGTGGACGCCCTGCAACTCCTCGAGCTCGACATCCTCGGTCTCACCGCCCACATAGCCGAGGTGGCGGAGGTACTCGAGGTAGCCACGATATTCCGTGGCCTCGCCGGGATGGCCGTACACGATGGCGAGCTTCCCAGGCTGCGTCACACGCTCGGCGGAGCCTTTGACCAGCGCCTTGTCGATCCGTTTCTTCACGATCTCGTAGCGGATGTCGTAGGCGCCGTCCACGTCGAAGCGCTTCTCGTCGAAGCGAAAGCGGATCGACATCGGCGTGTGCTGCACCAGTACCAGATGCGTGGTTTGCAGCGGCATCGGCAGCTCCGCGGTGAGCCGGTCGGTACGCGCGGCGATGCCACACGCCACCATGAGTTGCCAGAGCCGCAGGCTCTTGAGGTAGATGGGGTCGAAGCGCCCGTCCTCGACGAGGGAGCCGCCCACGTAGATCTGGTGATCCACGCCGTCCGTCTTCTGCTTCTCGAAGTAGTGCGGGAAGATGTCCTGTGCCGCCTGCTCCTCGAGGTCCAGGTACGCTGAGATCGTGTCGCCGATGCGCGTCACGCTCTCCTCGAACACGCGCCGCTGGCGATACACGGCGCCCAGCCGTGGGTCGAGCGCCGCGCGGTAAGCGCCGATCGCCGTACCCACCGCCTCGCCGAACGTGCCGAGGTGCTCGAAGAGCGACTCCACTTCCGCGCGCAGGAACGCGATGATCCCGACCTCGTCGCCGGCGGCGAGGTTCTGGCGGATCTGCTCGGCGTGCCGCTCGATACGGTAGCGGAGCTGGTCCAGCGCGGGCAGGCGGCGCGAGGCGTAGGCGGCGGCGACGACGTCGCGCGCGAGCGCGAGCTGCGCGAGCAGGTCGGCCTGGATTGCCCGCTCGCGGTGGACCGACGAGCCGCGGATGTCGGACAGCGCGTAGAGCGGGTACACGTTCTCGAATACGATCGGCTCCAGCTCCGCCGCGCCCGCGTCGCCCGTCCGCTCCAGCCCGTCGAGCACCGCCTTGCGGAAGCGCCACTCCACAACTGGGTGGATGGCCGTGAAGCGCTCCTTGATCTCCGTCTGGATGCGGGTGTTGAACTCTTCCATGCTGCGCTGCACGGCCATCACGAAGAGCGGCAGCACCTCGTGCAACCGCGGGAGCAGCGTGGCGTCGAAATCGTCGGGCTCCGGCGAGGCGAGCTCGAGGGTGCCGATCACGCGGTCCTGATAGTGCAGCGGCGCCACGACCAGCGTGCGGATGCCGTTGGCCAGGAGCTGGTCCTCGACGGGCGTGCGGCCCGGTGCGGTGGCGAGGTCCTCCACGATGATCGGCCGTCCGGCCTCCACCGCGCGCACGAAGATCGACCCCGCGAAGTCCGACACCCGGTGGTGCGCGGAGTCCGCGAAGATGCACGCATGCTCGTGGCGAGAGAGGTGGCTGAGGATGAGCACGCGGTCGCCGTCGATGGCGCCCAGGCCCAGCCATAGCTGTGGGCGGCGGAACAGCGTGCGCAGCCGCGCCTCCAGTCCCAGGAAACGCTCCTTGGAGACGATCGACTCGCGGTCGATGAGATCACGCTTGAGCGCGGAGAGCACCTCCTGGTCCGTCACCTCCACCGCGCGCACGATGGTGAAGCCGCGCAGCAGGAAGCGGTCCGAGGGCAGCAGGCCGCTCACCCCCTCGGTGTCGAGGAGATTGCTCTGGAGCCGCCGGGCCACGTCGGCCGGCAACGCGGGCAGGGGCCCTGTCACGTCGACCTCGACGAACGTCCAGTCGAACAGCAGGCTGAAGTGACGGTCCAGGCCCGTGTCGGGGTCGGCCACGGTGAGGATCAGCGGAACCTCGATTTCCAGCGCGATCCCGTACACCTTCTGGAGCACGAGCGCATACGCGTAGGCGCGGCGCATGGCGGCGACCATGGGCGCGTCGAGATTGATGCGGCCCTTGAGGCGCCAGTCCTCGGTCATGAGGAGGCGCTCCATCGGCGGCGTTGCGTAGAAGCCGTGCAGCTGCAGCGGCACCATCGCCGCGCCGTATCCGTGCTCCCACTGCGCGGGCGGGAAGGCGGCGGCCATCAACACGTCGAGCACATCCTCGTGACGTTCGCAGACGGAGCAGTCGGTGAGTGGCCCGAGCAGCTCCGGCGTCTTCTGTACCTGCTCGGCGATGACCCGGGCCACGGCGCCCTTCGGCGAGTCCTCGCCGGCCATGCGTGTCCAGAAGTCGATGAGCGGCTTGAGGCTGAGCTCGGTCCGGAAGGGGACACCGGTCAGGTCGTCGGCGAGCGCCGTCTGAAGGTCGGCCGTGCGGCGGAGCGTGCCGGGGTCGGGTGTCGTCGCCATGGCTCGCATTCTACCGCCTGATGGAATCGCCGACGGGCCGCGCGTGAGCGTGCCAGTGATCGGGGATGTTGCGCATGTGCTGGTCCACCACGTTCTTGAGATGCGCGCGGTTGTGCAGGAGATGCTGGGGTCGCGGGGCGGGGCCCCGCCATGGCCACAAACGACGCCTAGTGGCCACGGCGGTCACGAAAGAACAGTCGTGAGAAGAAGCCGCGGTTCCGAGCGACGAGAGCATAGCCACCTTCCACTGCCCAAATCAACGGCCGGCGTGCCAGCACCCGAGCCACGCGATGCCAGCCCACTTGGTCGATGATGTATAGGCAGGCCCGGCCCGCGCGCAGGATCGAGCCGCCCGATGTGATGACATGGACCGCGCGATCACACTCCCGTGCGAGTTCCGCCGTCATCGGTGGCCGCGGAGCCCGTTGGTACGGCACCGCGTGCAGACGATCGTCCACATCCTGTCGCTTGACCCAAGCGACCGCACGCCGGCAAAATCGTCAGCCCCCATCCCACAAGACCCACGCCTGCTCGGCCCGGTGCGACGTGTCAGTCGCGTGCTCGGGGTTCATGGGCACTGACGGCACAAATCCGAAGACTCAATGGTCAACACCGTTGGGTGGCTAGCCAGGCTGCGACTCCATGCGCGGTGCATCGTCTACCCCACGTCTCGCACCCAGCGCTCCCACGGTAGCAAGGGCAAGTAGAGGCACAGCATATATGCTTGGAAGGGTCCTAGTTCGAGCGTAACACCGATACCTACGTGAAACGCCGCGCCGATCACGAGGATAAACGTCCGTATGCGGGGGACGAAGACGAGTAGCGGAAAGAACGTCTCCCAGATCAGAACGACGTAACTCATCGCTCGTAGCATCGACACCGGAACCGGAAACTGCGCGTACGCCATGCGTGTGAAGTACAGATCGGCCATCACGTAATAAAGACTGTTCCCGAACCGCCAACTTGACCCAAGCATCTTGTAGAACCCGTTGAAAGAATAGATCAGCATCAGTTGCAGCATCAAGAGGCGAAGAGGCCAGGGATGAACCCAAACGGGGCCCGTGGCCTGACCACGACGCCGAGCTCGGGTACTATCGATCGACCATGTCGCTGCGCACGGCGAGAGCATGAGGTAGAACAGAATAGTCGTGCGCACATAGTCGCCATTGTTGAACATATTGGGATTCAGGTTGCTGAAGGAGTTCGCCAGCAACCAAGCGGTGACCGCGGCCACGCGTGTCCAGGCACCGAGCATCAGCAATACCGCGCACAGTCCCCAGACCACCATCGCCATCATGACGAGATGTCGCGAGTCGTTCCAGGTGGTCAAGAGCCGATCGAAAGGCAGCGGGCCGCCATCAGCCTGATCGGTATGGGCACGAACAATACCGGCGAGCAAGAACGCCGTCGCGACCGCCCACACTGCAAGGCTCGTCCATCGCTGCCTGGCTGTCCCACGACATCCGCGCAGGAGCACGGTGGTGGCGAGTACCCACACCAACCCGCTGGAGAGCGCGCTCCATCTGCCTCGAGCGGCCACTTCGTTCGCCTGGGGCAACGCATTGAGGTATGACCACACTCCAAGCAAGGCGAGAGCGGCGCAGCCACCCCACCAAGCGATGAGTTCAGCGGATAGCGGCGGGACCGACACAGACGACGCGTGTCGGGGGCGGCGGAGTCCCGACGGGAAAAGCCGTGCCGTTAGAATGGCAAAACCCGTGAGGGTAGCCGCTAAAGGAAGTGGATCGGCAAGACCTCGGAGCAGGGACCACCGCCAGCGATGGCGGAACGTGGCGGCGAACAGATCGCGATCACCAGCGTACGCTAGACTTCCGGGCCCCCAGAAATCGTGGACTTGTGGCAGATAGCTGATCAGAATCTCGAGAGCCATGACCAGCCCGAGGCCGATTCGCAATGCTGCGAGTCGTTCTGCACGTACCGGTTGGATCCATGAACGCCAGCGCGAGAACGGCCACGGCAACCACGGACTCAACCCAACCACCCGAAACGTATTCACGGCGTCAGTGGTCCAAAGTGACGAAGCGCCGGGTCACCGGATCGAACATCTCGATTCGAATGTTGTCTGGTGCAAGGCCCTGATCCAGTCGTGCGCGCGCCACGGGGACGACCATGGCATCTTTCCACCGCCATGGGACCTGGTGTGGCGGTGGAATGTCATAGCGGCGTACGCGCAGGATCATCTGGGTAGGGGGAGGCACGTTCGGATGGGATTCGTGAAACTTGCGCCACCTCCACGCCATGAACACACGGAACGTGTCCTGATTCTCTCTGATCGTGTCCCGGATGCTGCGCTGCCAGCGGGCGGCGATCGCCTCTTCCGATTCTCCGTCGCTTTCCCAGAGCGGCACGTTCAGTTTCCTCATCCAATAGCGATACCGAAACCCCCCGGTGCGGAAATACGACGTGACGTCCGCGGGCTCGCCCTCGGGCGGTAGAAGGATGGGCGCGCGTGTGTCAACCGCGGCCTCGCCATCCTGCAGCGGCTCCCAGCGGAGCTCGAGCTGCGGGAATCGAGCATACTGGGCGGGGTTAGGCGCGAATAGAGACCAACCTTGTCGTTGACCCGTCAGGTCACCCCAGCGTTCGAAAGCGCGATAGACGGTATCGAGAGCGCCGCCGGTGTGCACGATACTCAGCGTCGGCCGCAGCTGGCCCACGTCTTTCAGGTAGCCAAGGGTATTGCTGCCCAACATATAGAGCACCTGCAGCGTCACCAACAGACCGAGGACGACTCTGGCGGGCGTCGTTGAAATCTTCATGACGTGACCGGGCGCGCGGCGCGACGTGCACGCCGGACCCCGTCTTCTAGCGGCTCAGTGTCTCAGGCAAACAGCTTCCGCAGCGTTCACGTAGGCGTCCGTTCTCACTGGGTACGATAGGCGCCGAGCACCGCCGCTGCCATCTGCTTCGTCGTCGCCGTCCCGCGCTGATCGGGCGTGAGGGTCTTGCCGTCGCGATAGACCCGCGCCACGGCCGCCTCGAGACGCGCGGCCTCCGCGCCGAGTCCCAGGTGCTCGAGCATCAGGGCGGCGGAGAGCAGCGTGCCCGTGGGGTTGGCGACGCCCCGGCCCGCGATGTCCGGCGCGGAGCCGTGCACCGACTCGAAGTACGCCCAGCCGCCGTCGCCGAAGTTCGCGGAGGGCGCCACCCCGAGCCCGCCCGCGACCTCGCCCGCGACGTCTGACAGGATGTCGCCATATTGGTTCATGCACAGCACGACGTCCATCGTCTTGGGGAAGCGGATGATCCGCCGCGCGGCGTCGTCCACGTGGAAGTGCTCGAAGGCGAGATCGGCGTACGTGGCGACGGTCTCTTCAACCGTTTTGTGAAAGAGCCCGTCGGTCTGGGGCAGGACGTTGGACTTGGTCACGCACGTGACCTTGCCCGCGCCGCCGCGGACCTTGCGCCGACGCGCCAGCTCGCACGCGAAGCGAGCGATGCGCGCAGCGCCGGCGCGCGTCACCACCTTCACGGCGAAGCGGCCGTCGCCGTGGCGGTCGAGGCCGCGCCCGAAGCGATCGCGCAGGCCCGGCAGCGCACGCTGCAGCTCCGCGAGGTCGCCCTCGCGGCCCGGGTACATGCCCTCGGAGTTCTCGCGGATGACGACGAGATCGATGCCGTCCGGATCCGCCAGCGGCGAGCGCATGCCGGCGTAGAACTTCGCGGGCCGCACGCCGGCCCAGGCGTCCATCTCCCAGCGGAGCCAGCCGACGACGCGCGTCGTCGCGGGCCCGGCGGCGCCGAAGAGGACGGCATCGGCCGCGCGGCAGACACGCTGCGTCTCTTCGGGCACGGGCGAGCCCGGCGCCGAGATCTGCGGCGGCGTGAGGACCTTCACCGGCATGCCGGCGGCGGCCAAGAGCTCGCACGTGGCGTCGACGACCTCGACGCCAATGCCCTCGCCCGGGAGCGCAACGATCGTCTTCATGGCGGCGTCAGTATACCGGTTTGGTGAAGGGGGCTGACGCCCCCTCACACTCCCCCGGCGGCGGGCTCGGCGGGATCGCCCGACACCGTCGTGCGCTGCAGCAGGCGCGCGTGACGGCGCGTGTCGTACGGCGTCCCGCGGTGCAGCACGCAGCGATTGTCCCAGATCACCAGGTCGCCCTGCGTCCACTCGTGGCGATAAACGAACGGCGGCTGTGTGACGTGCTCGAGCAATTTGCGCAGCAGCGCGCGGCCCTCCTCGATGGGCAGCCCCTCGATGTGCGAGGCGTGCGCGCCGAGGAAGAGCGAGGGGCGCCCGTTGACCGGGTTGACGCGCACGACCGGGTGGCGCACGGGCGGGTACACGGCGCGCTCCTCCGGCGTGAAGAAGCCGGGCCGGACCTGGTCGCGTGACCAGCCGAAGTCGTGGACGGCGACGGCGCTCTCGACGCGCCGCTTCAGCGCCTCGGGCAGCGACGGGTACGCGACGCGCGCGCTCGCGAGCTCCGTGGCGCCACCCTCCGGCGGCACGATCCGCGCCGAGAGCAGCGAGCAGAGTGACGGCACCGGCTTGAAGGACGAGTCGCTGTGCCAGAGCATGTTCGCGAGCTGGTAGACCATGCGCCGGTCGTCGGGTGGGATGACCTCGCCGGTGTTGAGGTCGAGGTTCGACTGGCGCGCGAACGGCGTACCCGCGGCGGGATTGATGCTCCTGGTGATCTCGAGCGTGCCGAAGCGCTCGCTGAACGCGATCTGCGTCCCGTCATCCAGCTTCGTGTCGCGGAAGACGAGCACCGAGTGCTCCTCGAACGCCGCGCGGATCTCCGCCCACGTCGCGTCATCCACGGGGTGGGCGATGTCCGCGCCGTCGATGCGGGCGGCGAAGTACGTGGACAGCGGCGTCACCGTGAGGGGCATGGAAGGGATGCTAGTTCACTCGCCCGGGAGCGGCAACTCCACCCGGCGTCCGGTCGTGCTCGAGCGTTGGGCGGCGGCGATGACTTCCTGTACGTCGCAGCCGACCTCCGCGGCGCAGAAGTCCGTCACCTCGCGGCCGGCGCTCACGCGGGACAGGAAGTGTGTGGGGCCGTCGCGCTCGTCGGGCGGGAGCGCCGGCGGATCGACGAGCCGGCTGCCCTCGGTGGTGACGAGCTGCACGCGTCCCACGCCCACCCGCTCGCCTTCGCGCGTGGGGCGCGGCTGATGGACGAGCAGCGTGCCGCGCTCGCCGTAGACGATCATCGCGAAGGCGGGCTCGCCGCCGATCTGCGTCCAGCTCGCCTCCAGCAGGCCGAGCGCGCGGGGATACGAAAGGATGGCCACCGCGTTGTCCTCGGCGACGAGATCGGGCTTGCGCGGAGCCGGTGTGACGGCGGTGACGGCCTGGGACCGGCCGAGCACGAGGCGGCACAGCACGGCGCCGTAGCCACAGTAATCTACGATCGCGCCCCCGCCGTTGCGCCGCGGCTCATAGAGCCAGTCGCAGAACTGCGGCGAGCAGCCGTACTCGCGCGGTCCGGCGTGGCCGCCGCGGTGGCTGAGCTGGGCGGGCTCGCCGACGGCGCCGTCGAGCGCTAGCGTGAGGCCGTGACGGAGCGCCGGCCGCCACGCGGTCGGCCAGTTCACCATGAGGGGCACGCCGGCGGTGGTGGCGGCGGCGAGCAGCGCGCGGGCGCCGGCGAGGTCGGCGGCCATGGGCTTTTCGATCATCACGGGCAGCCGGCGCCCCAGCGCGCGCACGCCGAGCTCGGCCGACGTCCGGTTGTCGGAGAAGATGAGGACGGCGTCGAGGTCGCTGCGCTCGAGGAGGTCGTCGAACGTCTCGTGCGTCGCCACGTCGCCGTACGCGCTCTGCAGCTTGTCGCGCAAGCGCGCATCGGGATCGGCGGCGGCGACGAGGCGGCCGTGCTCGCCGGCGTGCAGCGCGGCGAGATTGCCCCACACGTGATCGTGGCTCAGCCCGAGGACCCCGACGTTCAGACGCGCCATCGGGGCATGCTACAGTGCATCCGCGTCGTGCGGGGAACCACTCTGAGAGCGAGGTAGACCATGCGCAAGACCATCACCGGCACCGGCGGCATGCTCCTGCTCCAGACGCTTCGGGACGCGGGAGTCGAGTACCTCTTCACGAATCCCGGCTCCGCGGAGACGGGAATCTTCGCGGCGCTCGCCGAGAGCGAGGAGCACCGGCTCGTGGTCGGCAAGCACGAGGGGCTCGTGGCGGCGATGGCCGACGGGTACCACCGGATCAGCGGCAAGGTCGGCGTCGTGATCGCCCACGTGATGGGTGGCTCGTACCAGCTCGCGGGCCAGCTCTTCAACGCCCAGCACGCCGGGTCGGCGCTGCTGGTCATCGCCGGCGACTGGGCCTCCGAGCTCCAGGACTATCGGGGCCTCGCGCCGCATCCCGGTCTGAGCCAGGCGGAGTCGATGCGCCCGATCACCAAGGATGCGCGCGCGGCCTACACGGTGGTGGCGAACCCCGCGGCGATTCCCGTGGCCACCGCGCGCGCGCTGCGCGAGGCCACCACGCCGCCCACGGGCCCCGTATATCTGTCGATCAGCGCGGCGCTGCTCAATCGCGAGGGACTCGAGGCGGAGATCGGCGAGGGCGCGGGCTACCGCATCGAGCCGCCGTCAGCGGCTCGTCCCCAGACGGTGGAGGCGATCGCGCGCCGGCTGGGCGAAGCGCGGTGCCCGGTGCTCATGTTCGGCGACGACGTGTGGCGCGGCGGCGCGGCGGCGGAGGCCGTGCGTCTGGCCGAATTACTCCACGCGCCGGTGTTTCCCTCGCGGCAGATCTTCGTGAACTTCCCCAACCGGCATCCGCTCTACTGCGGCATGTACCCGGTGCCGGCAGACTTCACGAAGATCACCGGTCTCACGCCGGACCTCCTCTTTCTCGTCGGCTGCCAGGGCGTGCACGGCGCCGTCACCGAGCCCGCCGTGATGCAGATCGGGCCGAATCCCGTGCTCATGGGCCGCCACTATCCACTCGACGTCGCCGCGCAGTGCGACGTGAAGGGCACGCTGCAGGCGATCATCGAGGCGCTGCCCCGCGTGCACGGCGCGGAGACGGTGGCGGGCTGGGCGAAGGGCCGCGCCAAGATGGTTACGTACGCGAAGATGCTGATCGAGCGCGAAGAAAAGCTTGCGCGCGAGCACGAGGGCGACGCGGTCATCCATCCCGCCGTGCTCGAGGCGCACCTGGCCGACGTGCTGCCGCGCGAGACGGTGATGGTGCAGGAGTCCTCGACGGCGCGCACGGCGCTCATGGCGTTCGGCCACGGGGGCATGACGTGGACACGCAGCGGTGGCGGCTCGCTCGGCTTCGGCGTGGGCGCGGCCATCGGCGCCAAGATCGCGGTCGGCCGCGAGCGGCCGGTCGTGTGCCACCTGGGCGACGGCGCCCTCGGCTACAGCGCGATGGGCTTCTGGACGATGGCCCGCTACCGGACCGCGATGCTCATCGTCGTCTCGAACAACGAGAGCTACCAGATCGTGCGCCACAACTGGGCCAACCAGATGCCCGACAGCAAGATGGTGCGCGACGGCAAGTATCCCGGCCTCACGCTGGGCGTGCCCATGGTGGACTACGTCGCGCTCGCGCGCGCGCAGGGGGTGGAGGGCGAGGCCGTCACGAAGGTGAAAGATCTGGAGATCGCGCTGCGCCGCGGTCTGGAGCGCGTGACACGCGAGAACCGCCCGTACCTGCTCGACGTCTCCGTCGCGCAGGAGGGCGTGGGCGCCGGCGCCACGTGGGATCAGGACTGGCAGCTATGAGGCCGCTCACATCTTCAGCAGGGCCTCCAGGTTCTTCGACAGGATCGCTTCCTTCTCGTCCTGCGTGAGACTCTTCATGCCGAGGACCCAGGCGACGGGCCAGTCGAGCGCCATGTCGTACGGCCAGTCCGTCCCGAAGACCACGCGGTCGACGCCGACGGTATCGATGAGAAAGCGCAGGGCCTCCTCGGTGTACACGATGCAGTCGTAGTAGAACTTGCCGAGATAGGCACTCGGCGGCTGCGTGATGTGCGTGCGCGCTTCCGAGCGGACCTGCCAGGCGTGATCCATACGGCCGATCCCGTAGCAGGTGTAGCCCCCGCCGTGGCCGAGGACGATCTTGAGGTCGGGGCACGCATCCATGACACCGCCGTGGACCAGGGTCGCGAACGTCACCGCCCGGTCCACGAGGTTACCGATGGAGTTCGGCAGGTGATAGCGCTTAGAGCGCGGCGACACCAGCGTCTCGCCGCCCTGGTGAAAGAAGATCACGGCGCCCATCTGTTCGGCGGCTTTCCAGAAGGAGCGGAACTCGGGCTCGTCCAGGGTACGGCCGTTGACGTGATCGTTGATCTCCACGCCCTTGAGGCCGAGCTGCGTCATGCACCGTTCCATCTCCGAGATGGCCGCCTTCACGTCCTGCATGGGCACCGTGCCGAGCCCGGCGAAGCGCTGGGGCCAGGTGCGGGTCATGCCGGCGATCTCGTCGTTGATGGCCCGCGAGGTGGCCACCGCCACCGGCGTGTCGAGGTGATAGTTGTAGAAGCCGACGTAGGGCGAGACGACATGGACGTCGACGCCGAGCGAGTCCATGTCGGCGAGGCGCTCTTCCGGCGTCCACTTGGCGCGCGGGGGCAGCGGCTGCCGGTTGCTGCCGACGAGGGCCACGTCCGATCCCCGGGCGTCCTTCTCGCGTCTGATGGTGTGCCAGTCGCCGCCGTTCTCGGTCGCCCGCCAGAAGCACTGGGGGGTCAGATGCGCATGGATGTCGATGCTCCGCATGACGCTCCTTTCCGTGACGATGCTCCGAAGCCGGGCCAGCATAGGGGGAACGCCGTGGGAAAACAACCGCCGGCGCGTGGTGGTATCCTGCC
>JBKKCN010000416.1:0-3703 GCA_046712525.1 Candidatus Rokuibacteriota bacterium | reverse complement strand
GGCCTGCTCCTGGGCATGAAGGGCGACAAGAAGCCCATCGCCTTCGTGGAAGACACCGCCGTCGATCCCAAGCACCTCGCGCGCTTCGTGCCGCGCTTCCGCGACATCTTCGCGCGCCATGACGCCTCCGGCGCCTATTACGGCCACTGCTCGGTGGGGTGCCTGCACATTCGCCCCGTGATCGACCTCAAGACGGCGCGCGGGCTCGAGCAGGTGCGCGCCATCGCGGACGAGATCACGGAGCTCGTCATCGAGTTCGGGGGCACCATCTCCAGCGAGCACGGCGACGGACGTGCGCGCAGCCCCTTCCTGGAGCGCATGTACGGCGCCACCCTCATGAAGGCGTTCCGACGCTTCAAGCATGCCTTCGATCCCGAGAACCGGCTGAACCCCGGCAACATCGTCGACTCGCCCGGTATCACCGAGAACCTGCGCTACGGCGCCACCTACAAGACGTGGGAGCCGAAGACGCTGCTCGACTTCACCGAGCGCGGTGGCTTCGCGGCCGCCGTGGAGATGTGCAACGGCGTGGGCGCGTGCCGCAAGAGCCTCGAAGGCACGATGTGCCCTTCGTACATGGTCACGCGGGACGAGGAGCACTCGACACGGGGCCGCGCCAACGCGCTGCGGGCGGTGCTGTCGGGCGCGCTGCCGCCCTCGGAGTTCACGGGCAAGCGGCTCTACGAGGTGATGGACCTGTGCCTCGAGTGCAAGGGCTGCAAGGCGGAGTGCCCGGCCAATGTGGACATGGCGAAGATGAAGTACGAGTTCCTGCACCACTACTACCAGAAGCACGGCCTGCCCCTGCGCAACCGGCTCTTCGGCGGCATCGCGCGCCTGAACCGCGTGGGCGCGCTCATGCCCGGGCTGTCCAACTGGCTTTCGAATCTGCCGCCCAACCGGTGGCTGCTGGAGAAGGTGGCCGGCATCGATCGCCGCCGTCCGCTGCCGGCCTTTGCGGACGAGACCTTCGAGGCGTGGTTCCGCAAGCGTGGTGCGCCGCCGGAGGCCCCGCGCGGCGAGGTCGTGCTCTTCCACGACACCTTCGTGAACTACAACGCGCCCGGCATCGGCCGCGCGGCGGTGGCGCTGCTGGAGAAGGCTGGCTACCGCGTGGTGCTCGTGGACCGCAAGTGCTGCGGGCGCCCGATGATCTCCAAGGGCATGCTCACCCAGGCGCGCGAGCACGCGGCCTGGAACGTCGAGCGCCTCGCCCCGTACGCAAAGCGCGGCATCACCATCGTGGGCCTGGAGCCGTCGTGCCTGCTCACGCTGCGCGACGAGTACGTCGACCTGCTGCGCACCGACGACGCGCGCCTCGTGGCCGCGCACAGCCTGCTGCTCGAGCAGTTCCTGCTCCAGGAGCGTGAGAAGGGCCTCGAGCTGCCGTTCGCCACGCACGGGCGCAAGGCGCTGCTCCACGGTCACTGCCACCAGAAGGCTATCGTGGGCTCGGCGCCCACGGTGCGCGTGTTGACGTGGGCGGGCTACACCGTCAGCGAAGTCGACTCGGGCTGCTGCGGCATGGCGGGTTCGTTCGGCTTCGAGCGTGAGCACTACGACGTCTCCGTCGCCCTCGGTAACCGGCGGCTCGCGCCCGCGGTGAAGGCCGTGTCCGCCGATACGGAAGTGGTCGCGCCGGGCGTGTCGTGCCGCCAGCAGATCGAGCACCTCGCCGGCCGGCGCGCCAAGCACCCGGCCGAAGTGCTGCTGGAAGCGCTCAGTTCCTCGCGTTAGCCGGACTCGAGCTCACGGCTTTCCGCCGATCGACTCCACCCAGTAGGGGGCGCGCAGCTTCTTGGTTTTGCCCGTGGCAAGTTCATGAGCCATCGGGTCGCCCCACCACGCACGTAGTCCGAACCGCCAGACGACGACGAATCGATCATCCGGCGACCACCGGGCCGGACCGTAGGGTGCGACGGTGTGGTGGTTCCGCCGCGACGCGATACGACCGGATCGCCAAAGGACAGGTCGTGCTCTTGGGACTCGTACACGACCCGCTCCTCGCGGCCAACGATGGCGACAATCCGATCCACCGCCCCCGTCCCCGTCCCGACCGATCGCAATTCCGGAATGGCCCATGACTTCTCTTCGAAGCGCTCCACCCAGGAGCTGCCGAAGGCGGGTGGCCACGGCAGCCAGGATGCCGCATATACCGACGGCAATCAGCCCGCCGACAAGAGACCACCAGCGGAGCCGGTGCATCACTCGATCTCCAGGTAAACCGGGCTCGTCCACGCCTGCGCGCCGTCCTCCTGCGTCACGCGCATCCAGTACGCGGCGCACGCGCCCGGTGCAGGTGAAGGATCCGTGTGCGCCACCTCAAGCTCACGTGCGTAGTCGCGCGCGGGCAGGCGGCGCATGAACGCCCGCAGATCGACGCCACCGGCGGGGAAGGAGAGCGTGGCGCCGGAGGCCAGGTCGCTCAGCGGCACGTCGAGATCGATCACCGGGGTGCGAAAGCGGAGGACGGCGCGGGCGGGTGCCTCCAGCGTCACGTCGACGCCGTCGTCGTCACCGGTGGTGTTGGAGATCCAGTCGATCCGCCGCTCCGCGCGCCGGCTGATGCCCTTCTCGGGATTTTCCATGGCGAACGGCTCGGCGGCGGTGATGCGACCCTCCGACAGCTCGAGATAGCCGTCCCAACTGGTGAGCCGGTCGCGCCCGCGCACGCGCGAGCCGGCCCACGCGATGCGATAGCGCGTGCTGCGCTCGAACGATCGCGCGGTGTAGGGCGTGATTGTCTTCAGTAGCTCTAATCCTCGGAAAACATCGACGCGCTCGATCGGCCCCGTGCCCGCCACGCGGCCCGCGATGTGCACAGGTCCGCGTGCGCGGCCTTCGGCGCCCATGGGCAGCCCGTTCACCGCAAGCTCGACGTGGATGCGCTGGCCCGCCGTCACGGCGTAGCAGCGGCGCGCTTTGAGAGCGTCGAAGACCGCTTCGCGCGTGAGTGACTCCGCCAGCACGCAGGTGAGTCCGCCGTAGGCGCCGAACTGCGAGGCGCCCGGGTGGCTGGCGCCCGGACGTCCCTTGTGGCCGTCGGAGTTGGCGACCACGCCCACGCGGTAGCCGCCGCGCAGGGCGTCCTCGAGGAGCCACTCGAAGCGGCCCCAGTCGGAGTAGATCTCCACCAGCGGCTCGAGGGCGGGATCGTGAAAGCCCACGATGTCAGCGTAACGGCCGCCGATGTGGGGGATCAGCATGACGTCGTCGCGCCCGCGAAACTGCGCGAAGAGTTCGGTCACGGGAAAGCAGTCCGTGGCGGCGTCGGTCATGTCGTCGACTTCGGCGTGGGACGAGCGGTGCAGGGAGGCCACGTCGCCGCGGAACATGACGTTGCGGTCCCCGCCGCCCGGCGTCATGCCCGACCACTCGTAGCCCACGAAGATCACGCACCGGCCATCAGCGTGGAAGCGGTCGATCTCCTTGCGCAGCCGCTGCCATTCGCTTTCCGTCACCTGGAAGTCGTTGGCCTGGTGGCACATCATGTCCAGGAGCGCGACGTCCCGGCCGAACGCGAAATACTCTTCGATCGTCCCCGTGCCCACCGTGGCGCGCGTCTGGCCGTGGATATCGCCCCAGAACGTCTTCGGCTCCGCGGCGTCCAGCGCGCGCACGACGTTGGACTCCACGCGGTGGGTGCCGTGCGCGGCGGCGATGCGGCTCTCCGTGCCGGCCGTGCCGAGTCGCAGTCCCGAGA
>JBKKCN010000415.1:0-3892 GCA_046712525.1 Candidatus Rokuibacteriota bacterium | reverse complement strand
CCTCGTTCGTCGCTGCGACGTAGCCGGGCTACGCTCACTCCTCTCTTCGTCGGCGCCTAGCATCTGCACCGTTTTGTCGCGCCTCGTGATCCCCGAAGGGGGGAGCGGCCTGCGCGTTTTTCGGCAGCAGGCTACACGGCCTGCAGTAGCAGACCTTTGAGGTAGCGGGTCTCCGGCACTGTGAGCAGTACGGGGTGGTCGCCACTCTGCGTGAGCGAAGCCAGCGTGCGCAGTCGTACGCCGGCGTCGGTGGCGGCGTCACGACAGACGGCGTCGAAGTCTGACTCCGAGACGTGGTGCGAGCAGGAGAAGGTGGCGAGGAGGCCGCCCGGCTCCAGCAGGCGCATCGCGCGCAGGTTGATCTCCTTGTAGCCGCGCATGGCGGCCTCGATCTGGCTGCGGCCCCGCGCGAAGGGCGGTGGGTCGAGCACGACGAGGCCGAAGCGTGCGCCTTCACGATCCAGGCGCCGCAGCTCGTCGAAGGCGTTGGTGGCGCGCACCTCGGCCCGGTCGGCGACGCCGTTGAGGGCGAGGTTGTCGAGCGCGCCCGCGAGCGCGTCGGCCGAGGACTCCACGCAGACTGCGCGCGTGGCGCCTCCCACGAGCGCGTGGCACGCGAAGCCCGCCGTGTAGGAGAAGACGTCCAGCACAGTGCGCCCCGCCGCGAGCGCGCCGACGCGGGCGCGGTTCTCGGACTGATCGAGATACAGGCCCGTCTTGTGCCCACTGCCGAAGCGCACGAGGAGCCGCGCCTGCGCCTCCTGCACCACCACGCTCTCCGGTCCCGCGCTGTCCTGCCACCCGAGCGCAGGCGCGAAGCCCTCCATGGCCGCCGCCGCCGCGTCGTCGGCGACGAAGACGGCCACCTCCCCCACCACTCGCCGCACTGCCCTCACGAGTTCGCTTCGCACGCTCGCCATGCCGAGCGTCATGCACTGCATGACGGCCACCGGTCCGTACCGATCCACCACGAGCCCCGGCAGCCCGTCCGCCTCACTCCACACCAGCCGCGCAAGATCCGCTCCCCCACGCCGCGCCGCCGCCTCCGCGATCCGCCGCCGAAAAAACTCCAGATCGATCGCCTCATCCGCCCACGTCAGAATCCGACAACACAATCCCGGCCGCGGATTATAAAAGCCCCGCCCGACGAATCGCGCTCGTGAGTCCACAACATCCACAACTCCCGCCTCCGAGAGGGACACGTCCGCCACATCCCCCTTGAAGATCCACGGATGCACCCACACCCGCTCCCTTCCGCGCTTGAGCCTCAGCGAAGGTCTCTCGCTCACCGCCGCAGCTTACCCCAGCGCTCGCAGCCCGGAGATCTCCTTCGGCATGGATCCAGCCGTTCCGCGAGTATGACCGGGCGACGAGAAGGGGTCAGATGCGAGGCGGTGAGAGAGGGGCGACTGAGACGTGGCCCGGCCACGTCGCAGGGAGACCCCGACCGAGCCAACGAAGCAGATGGCCCCTTCTCGTCGTCCGTCTACAGACGGCGGAGAACGACGACCATCAGGAGCGGATGCTTCGAGCGCTCGAGGATCTGGTGCGGCTTGAACCCGAAGAACCATTGCACGAACTCGAACCCGCCCGCGAGCGAGACGAGCGTCTTCAGCTCCTGGGGGAAGACCATGCGCGACATGTGAGTCTGGCGGTAGACGCGGTGCGTGTCGTTCTCGACGGCTTCGAGCGTCATTCGCTCCTTGAAAACCTGCGTCACCGGGTTCACGTCGTTCAGCGCCGAAAAGGTCGCGCGCACGATGAGGCGACCGCGCCGCCGCGACCACGACCAGCGGCGCGCGGGATCCGTCCACGACGAGGCCATGTAGCGGTCGAAGACGTAGAGGCCGCCCTTCTTCAGAGAACGCGCCACGCTGCGCAGGTGGGCGATGAGCTGCTCGTTGGTGAGGAGGTGCCCCTGCGAGTCCTGCATGCAGATGGCGGCGTCCACGGGCTGCGCGAGCCGGAAGTCCGTCATGTCGCCGACCACCAGCTCGCCGGTGTGCCCCTTGTCCGCCAGCCGCTCGCCGAGGAACTCGATGTTCTTGCGCGACAGGTCCAGGCCTGACATCCGGTAGCCACGATCCGCGAGGCGGATGAGGTGGGGGCCGGTACCGCAGGCGATGTCGACGACGGCGCGGACGCGGCGACGGGCGAAGCGCTTGAAGCAGTGGACGAGAAAATCCACCTCGCCCTTGCGGTTCATGTCGAAGGCGATCTCGTACAGGCGGGGGGCGCTGTACTCCCGGGTCCGGCTCCGGTCGACGTTTCCTGCACGTGGCTTCATCGCAGCTCGCCCCACCACGTGAGCAGCGCTTCCCGGATGACCCACGAGGCGGCGATGCCGGTGCGGCCCGACGGGTCCCAGGCGTGAGCAACCTCGACGAGGTCGCCACCGATGACCCGGCAGTCGCCGAGCAGCCGCACGATGTCGATCAGCTCCGGCACCCGCAGCCCGCCCGGCTCCGGCGAGCCCGTGCCCGGCGCCTCGCTGGGATCCAGCACATCGACGTCGATGGTGACGTAGAGCGGATGGCCCTGCAGCTCGGGCAGCAGCCGGCGCACGACGTCGAGCGGGTGGCCGGCCAGCAGCGGGTAGAAGCTGGGCCGCCGTTTTTCGTACTCCTCCCGCGCCCCCGTGCGCATGCCGACCTGGAAGACGCGTTCGGGGGCGACGGTGTCCATGACCCGGGCCATGGCGGAGGCGTAGTTGTAGCGCTCGCCGAGAAACTCCTCGCGTGTGTCGGGGTGCGCGTCGAGCTGCAGGATGCGCAGGTCGGGGAAGGAGGGCGCGATGGCCTCGATGACGGGCACGGTGGCGGTGTGGTCGCCCCCGAGCATGAACGGCAGCAGGCCGGGCCGCCACCACGCCCGGATCTCCTCGCGGGCGGCATCGAGCTGCTCGCGCGGGGAGCCCTCCGGCAGCTCGCAGTCGCCGATGTCGGCGAGCGGCAAGTCTTCCATGTCGCGCTCGAGGAAGGGCGAGTATGTCTCGATGGAGTCGGAGGCGAGGCGGAGATCGCGGGGGCCGCTATCGGCCCCCTTGCGAAGGTTGACGCGCCCCTCGAAGGGCACACCGAAGAGGATGATGCGGCCATCGGCCAGCGACCGGTGGCACGCGATGAAGCGGGGTGAGGCCGGGCGCAACCGCTAGACGAGGTCCTCGTCGGCGAGCAGCGTGATGGCGGCCAGCGCGCAGCCCACGCGCACGACCGTGTGCTCGACGGCGAAGATCCGCTTCTCCTTCATGATCTCGCCGCGGACCTGGAAGGCCTCGTCGAGCATGGCGCTGATCTGGCGCTCCGCCTCCGCCCTGGAGGCGACGCCGTGGAACTCCATGATGACGCCGTTCTTGGCGGGGTCGTCGGGCACCGCGTAGCCGACGGCGGCGGCCACCGTTTCCCCCGGCGTCTCGCTCGTCATGGCGGCGTAGGCGGTGGGGATGAGGGCGCCGAGCTTGATCTTGGGAAGGTCGATGACCGGGACCTCGGGCGGGAGGATGCTGGACACCTTGAGGAGGTTGATGTTGCCGATGCCCGCCACGAGAAGCGCGTTGTCGAAGGCATTGAGGGTGGTGCCGCCTTCCGCGTGCCCGGCCGTCGCTGCCGCCATCGTGACCCTCTTCGTCATCCGTTCCTCCTCACCGTTTTTGTTCTCGCCTCCCAACGTCCGGCGCGCGCCGGTGAAAAAATCCTTTTCTCACTGTAGCGAGTGTGTGCGCCAACGCAAGAGAAAAGTGACGTCGGAGAGCGTTCGGCGGTCGCTGCGCGGCGTGCGTTCGTCCCTGCCGCGCGCGGCCGCCCGCGAGCGCGCGCGACCTCTTTCAGGAGCGGCGCGGCGCGCGCAGCGTCCGCCGGCGCCTCGTGGAACCGTCGGCGCGCCGTCGTGGAAT
>JBKKCN010000414.1:0-12311 GCA_046712525.1 Candidatus Rokuibacteriota bacterium | reverse complement strand
GCCACCAGCGCGCGCGCGGGCGACCCGGAGCGGAGCACCCGCGCCTGGGGCGGCGTGCGCGCGTCGGAGTCGAGGACGACCCGATAAGGCTCGCGCGGCCACGGCTGCGGCAGCCGCACGGTGAGGGCGGGATCGTCGCGCAGCACCGTGGTGACCCCCACCACGATGGCGTCCATCTCGCTCCGCATCCGGTGCGATTCGACACGGGCGGCTTCCCCCGTGATCCACTTCGATTCGCCGTGCACATCGCCGATCTTGCCGTCCGCCGTCATGGCCGCCTTCATCGTGACGTGCGGACGCTGCTCGCGCACGGCGGTGAAGAAGACGCGGTTCTGACGCGCCGCCGCCTCCGCGAGCACGCCCGTGACCACGTCGATGCCCGCCGCGCGCAGCACGGCGAGCCCGCCCGCGGCCACCGGATTGGGATCGGCGACCGCGCTCACCACGCGCGCGACGCGGGCGGCGGCGACGGCGGGCGCGCAGGCCGCGGTGCGGCCATGGTGGTTGCAGGGCTCGAGGGTCACGTACAGCGTGGCTCCGCGCGCGCGCGCGCCCGCCATCGCGAGTGCCTCCATCTCGGCGTGCGGCGCGCCCGCCTCGCGGTGGAACCCTTCTCCCACCACGGTGCCGTCGGCGACCACCACCGCGCCCACCATCGGATTGGGCGACGTCAGCCCGCGCGCCCGCTCCGCGAGGTCGAGGGCGCGCTGCATGAATGGCTCCGCGCTCACGCCTCCGGCACCAGCGCGTCGACGAACGTCGCGGCGTCGAACGGTTGGAGATCCTCGATGCGCTCGCCCACGCCGATGAGCTTGATGGGCAGCTTCAGCTCCCGCACGATGCGCACCACGATGCCACCCTTGGCGGTGCCGTCGAGCTTGGTGAGGCACACGCCCGTCAGCCCTATCGCCTCGTGGAACATCTGCGCCTGCGCGAATCCGTTCTGTCCGGTGGGCGCATCCAAGACCATCAGCGATTCGTGCGGCGCGCCCGGGCACTGTCGCTCGATCACGCGCTTGAGCTTGCCGAGCTCGTCCATGAGATTGGTCTTGGTGTGCAGACGCCCCGCGGTGTCGATGACGAGCACATCGACGCTGCGCGCGAGCGCCGCCTTCACGGCGTCGAAGACAACGGCAGCCGGATCCGAGCCTGCCGCTTGCCGTATCACCTCCACCCCGATGCGATCGCCCCACGTCTGCAGCTGCTCGATGGCGGCCGCCCGGAAGGTGTCGGCGGCGGCCAGCAGCACTTGCTTGCCGGAGCCCTTCACCGCCGCCGCCAGCTTGGCGGAGGTCGTCGTCTTGCCGGAGCCGTTGACGCCCAGCATGAGCACGATGGCGGGGCGAGCGTCGTCGACGTTGAGCGGCTGCGCGGCGGGGGTGAGCGTGTCGAGCAGAAAGCGCCGGAAGAGCGGCCGCAGCTGATCGGCGCGCGTGACGGTGCCGAACATCACCTCTTCGCGCGCGCGGTTGCTGAAGTCGGCCGCGATGGCGGCGCCGAGGTCGGCGGCGATGAGGAGCTCTTCGAGCTCTTCGTAGAGGGCTTCGTCGATGGGGCGGTCCGGCTCGAGCACCGCCGCCAGCCCGGTGGAGAGGTATTCCTGCGACCGCTTGAGCCCTTCGCGAAGCCGATCACCGAGGCCGGAAAAAAACTTCATTGACGCTAGTCTATTACATCGCTCCCGTCACCGCGTCTCCGGCGGCACCACCAGTCGCGTGATGACGGCGCCGCTGGCGCCCAGCGAGGGCAGCGCGCGCCCGTTCAGCTCGAGCGTGATTCCTCCCGCGTTGCCCACCGTCAGCACGAAGGGTCGATTGGACACCCACTCCCGAACCTCTCCGGGGGGCAGCGTCTCCTCCGTGCTCCGGCCGTCCTCCGTGCGCACGCGGATCCACGTCGGTTCCACCGCGCGTGCCACCAGCCGGTAGGGCGATGTGAAGGCCGCCATCGACGCCGCGGCGTCCCGCGCCGGTGCCGGTGATGTCGCCCCCACGGCGGCGGCGGGACGCGCGCTCTCCACCGCACGGGGTACCGCCGCCGGTGCAGGCGGCCGCGTGGTGGCAGGCGCCGGCGGCGGCGGCGCCGCAGGGACATTCGCGGGAGCGGGCGGAGGCGCTGGCGCAGTCACTGCTACCGGGGGTTCCGGCGCCCGCGACTCCGGCACGGACCGGGTCGCTGCGCGGCGCTCGGCGTCACGGCTGGGCTGGATCATCAAGGTGACCGCGAAGAGCGCGAGGCCGAGCACGACGAGGAGGACGAAGCTGATGAGCACGGCGCCGGGTCGGCGGGGCTCTTCAGCGTCCGCCACAGGCGCCGTCGCGGTGGCGGCCGGCTTCGGCCGTGCTCCACGCTTCGCGGCCGCCACGCGCGCGCTGGACGGCGCCGGCGGGGGTGGCGCGCCCTCGCGCTGGTCGTAGAGGGCAAGGGCCTCGTCGGGGGCGACGCCGAAGAGCTGGCAGTAGGCGCGGATGAAGCCGCGCGTGAATACCGGGTCGGGAAGGGCGGCGTAATCCTCGGCCTCCAGTGATTCGAGATAGCGTCCGGCCACACGCGTAGAGCGAGCGATCTCTTCGAGAGAGGTGCCCCTTTTCTCACGGAGTCCACGAAGGTACGCGCCGAGTGAGGCCATGCCCTCCTGTCGAGTCTAGCCCAACCCGGGGGTCGTTTCAGCCTCAGACAGCAACGGCGGTGGCCAGGCTCAGGTTGACGGAGACCAGCTTCGACAGACCCGGCTCCTCCATCGTGACCCCGTACAGGACGTCGGCGGCCTCCATCGTCTTGCGATTATGGGTGATCACCAGGAACTGCGTCTGGCTGGTCAGCTCGCGGAGCACGCGCAGAAAGCGGTGGATGTTGGCGTCGTCGAGCGGCGCGTCCACCTCGTCGAGCACGCAGAAGGGGCTCGGCCGGAAGTAGAAGATGGCGAACATGAGGGCCAGGCCCGTGAGGGCACGCTCGCCGCCCGACATCAGCGACACCGCCTGCAATCGCTTGCCGCGCGGCTGCGCCATCAGCTCCACGCCCGTGTCGAGGGGGTCACCACCCTCCTCGGCTTCCACCAGCCGCAGCTCGGCGCGCCCGCCTTCGAAGAGCCGCTCGAAGATCTTCTGGAAGTGGGTGTTGATCTCCTGGAAGGCGACCGTGAAGCGCTCCTGGGCGGTCTTCGTCATCCCGCGCAGCGCCTTCTCGAGATCCTTGATGGACCCGACGAGATCGTCGTGCTGCGTGCGCAGGAAGGTCAGGCGCTCGTCGAGCTCGCGATATTCCTCGTCGGCGACCAGGTTTACGGCCCCGATGCCACCGAGCTTGTCCTCGAGCTCGGTGAGCCGTTCGCGCACGGGACCGAGGTCGCGTCCGGCGTCGTGGCGGGCGAGCAGGTCCGCCGCTTACACGCCGTAGGTGCGCCACGACTCCTGCGCGAGCTCCTCGCGGCGCACGCGGCCCTCGGTGGCGCGCAGCTCGATGTCGTGCATGGCGCCCACGAGCCGGTGCAGATGGCTCTCCAGCGAGCGCGCGTCCTGCTCGATGGCCCGCAGCTCGGAGGCGAGCGCTTCGTGCGCCTCGCCCGCCCCGCGCGCCTCCTCTTCCAGCCGGTCACGCTCGATCGCAACCTCGCGGCCGGCGGCGTCAGTCCGCTCGCGCTCCTCGCCGAGCCACGTGCGCCGCTCGACAAGCTGCGTCTGCCGGTGGCGTCCCTGCGCGATACGTTCGAGGAAGTCCGCTTCCATCTCGTCGAGCCGGATGAGCTCGCGGCCGAGCGCCTCCGAGCGCTCGGCGACGGACGCCAGCTCCACACGACAGGCGGTGAGGTCCGCCACGAGGGCGGTCTCCCGCGTCTGAGCGCTTTCGATGCCGGCGCGGATGCCAGCCATCACCGACTCCTGGCGGGCCTCTGCCTCGCGCGCGGCGTTGATGTGCTGCTCGAGACGGCCCAGCGTGTCCGCCGTCTCCTCAGCTTCCTTTGCCACCTGCCGGGATTCGGCCCCGATCGTCTCCAGATGACGGTGGACCCGCTCGTGCTCGCGCACGGACTGCTCGAGATCCTTCTCGCTCGACAGCCGCTCCGCCTGCCGCGCCTGCACCGACTGCTCGAGTCCGCCCACGCGCGCCCGGAGAGTGGCGGTCTCCGCCGCCAGCCGTGTCGCGGTCCCCTGCGCCTCCTCGACGGCGGCGGTGAGACGGTGCACGTCGTCGTCGAGCTCGCGTAGCTGCCGCTTGCGCGTCAGCAGCGAGTGATCGGTGGCGGCGACGGACTCGTCGCCCCCTCCGCGCAGGCGGCCCGCGGGCGACAGCACTTCGCCCCGGGGCGTGACGTACGTGGCCACCACGCCGTTACGCCGCCACAGCGCTTCCGCGTGATCGAGATGCTCGACCACCGCTACCTGCCCCAGCAGGTAGTGGAGCAGATCGGGGGTGGTCGCGGTCACGCTGCACGCCGCCCACCGCACGCCGTTGTCCTCCGGCAACACGCCTGCCGCCGCGGGCAGGTGCTCGAGGGGCAGGAACGTCACCGCCCCCGCCCGGCGCTCGTCCAGGTAGGCCACCGCGCCGCGCGCGTGCTCGAAGCGATCAACCACCACCCACTGCAGGCGCTCGCCGAGCACGGCCTCCACCGCCCGCTCGAGACCGGGCGGCACGTCGAGGAGGTCGGCGACGGTGCCGATCACGCCGGGCAGGCTGGAGGCGCCGCCCTCGGAGAAGACGGCGCGCACGCCGGCGCCGTAGCCTTCCCGCGCCGCATCCAGCGCCCGCAGCGCCTCGAAGCTCGACCGCCGCGCGGCCAGCTCGAGCCGACCGTCCGCAAGCGTGCGCTCCGCTACCACCGCTTCGCTTTCACGCTCGGCGAGCAGAGCCACCAGCTGCTGCCGCTCGGCGGCGAGCGATGTCAGCTCGGCCACCGCGCGGTCGTGCGCGGTTTCCAGCGTGGCGCGCGTGGAGGTCAGACGCTCGGCCTCCGCCTGCGCTTCCGACATTTCGACGGCGAGTCGTTCACCGCGCCGCCCGAGCTGTGCCTGGCGCTCGCGGAGCTCACCGGCGTGCCGCATGAGATCCACGCGCTCGGCGGCGACCCTGCCCGCTTCCAGCCGCAGCGCCTCCAACCGGTCACGATCCGACGCCAGCCCGTTGCGATGCGCGGTCACAGCGGCTTCCAGGTCGCCGGCGACCTGGGTGCGCTCGCCGCACGCCCGCTCGGCTTCCACGAGAGCGGCGCGCGCGCTCTCGCGCTCGCCACCGATGGCGCCCGCGCGCTCAGACGAGATTCGGATGTCCTCCTCCAGGCGCAGGGCCTCCTCGGCCAGCTCGCGCGCCTGCACGCCCATCTGCTCGCGTCGCTCCAGCAGCCGCTCCAGTTCGCCCTGCACCTTCTGCACGGCCTGGCGCAAGTCGGACAGGCGGTGGTCGCTCTCCTGCAGCAGCGCGCGCTGCCGGGCTTCGCGGGCGGCGAGCGCGGACAGGCGCGTGCGCAGCCCTGCCTCTCCGTCGCGCAGGCGCGTCAGCTCGGCCGCGTGTTCCTCGGCCTGGGCGGTGAGCGTGGCGTAGTCCGCGGCCACGAGCGTCAGCGCCAGCTCCCGCTTCTCGTTCTGGAGCACCTTGTACTGTTGCGCTTTCTTGGCTTGCCGCTCCAGCGAGGTGAGCTGGCGCTTGACCTCGTCCATGACGTCGCGCACTCGCACGAGGTTCTGGCGAGTGCCCTCGAGCTTGCCCTGCGTCTCGTTGCGCTGCTGCTTGTACCGCGCGATGCCCGCCGCCTCCTCGATGAAGATCCGGCGCTCGTGCGGCTTGGCGGTGAGGATGTGGTTCAGCTTGTCCTGGTCCATCACCGAGTACGCGCGCGGGTTGGCGCCGGTGCCGGCAAAGACGTCGAGGATGTCCCGCAGGCGGGAGACACTCTTGTTCAGGTAGTACTCGCTGTCACCCGTGCGGTAGAGCCGGCGGCTCACCGCGATCTCGCTGAAGGGCAGCGCCACCGCGCCGTCGTTGCTGAAGTTCAGCTCGACCTCGGCCATCCCCACAGGCTTGCGCGACTGCGAGCCGTGGAAGATCAGATCCTCCATCCGGTGCCCGCGCAGCGATTTCGCCGACTGCTCGCCGAGGGCCCAGCGTATCGACTCCGATACGTTGGATTTGCCGCAGCCATTCGGACCGACGATGCCCGTGATGCCCGGCAGCACCCTGATGACGGTCTTCTCGCCGAACGATTTGAAGCCGTGGACGGTAATCGATTCGAGACGCATGCGTTTTTGTAGCACGCACTTCGCGAAAGGGGCAAGGAAGAAATACTACATGCGGGGGGCCCACCGCCCTGTGACCCTAGATATGGAGGCAAAAGTCATGACGACGGCCGGCAATAGATCGCCACCAGTCATTGCATACATGACGGCGATGCGGTACACGGAAGTCGTGGACGATATCTCGCGGACCGGCATCGACGCGGCGACGGAAGCACGAGCACTGGGCCGAGTGGTCGATGCCGTCGACGGCCTCGACGCGCGCGCAATCCAGCGCGTGCTCGAATGGGCGTGGAAGCGCTTCGTCGACGCGGGAGTGCCGGAGCCCGCAGCGAGCCGCGCCGCCGCGCCCCAGGGGGCTTGGGGGCCCGTGCAGGGCCCGCATGTTCAATCAAGCGAGCCCATCGACCTCGCCGACCTGTATGTCGCCGCGCGTCCGGCGACCGATGCCGACAAGGTGCTCGTCGTCGCCTACTGGCACCAGGTCAGCACAGGCAAAGAGAACCTCGATGCGCAGACGATCCATCGCGATCTGAAGAACCTGGGGCACGGCGTGAGTAACGTGACGCGGGCGTGCTCGGCGCTCATCGGGGAAAAGCCGCAGCTGATGATCCAGGTGAAGAAGGCGGGGTCGACGCGGCAGGCACGCAAGCAGTACCGCCTCACTGCCGCCGGACTGCAACGCGTACGCGACAAGGTCGCGAGCGGAAATCGGGAGAGTTAGGCGCGGCCCTTCTCGAGATAGTGGCACTTCTTGTACTTCTTCCCGGACCCACAGTAGCAGGGGTCGTTGCGCCCGACCTTCTCGCCCGTCGCCGTGCGCGGAGCCGGCGCCGCTTTCGGGGCGGGGCGCGGGGGCGCCCCCGAGGGCGAGGTGGCGATGGTGGCCTCGCCACCGACGCTCGGCATCTCGCCGCGCGACTCGCTCGTGTTCGCCCACGCGGTCATGGTGGGCATCTCGATGGGCGCGTCGCGCACGATCTGAACCTTGAAGAGGCGCTCCACCACCGCCCCCTTCGTCCGCTCCACCATGTCCTGGAAGAGGTCGAACGCCTCCTTCTTGTACTCGGTGAGCGGATCGCGCTGGCCGTAGCCGCGCAGGCCGATGCCCTCCTTGAGGTGGTCGATGGAGAGGAGGTGGTCCTTCCACTGTCCGTCGATGACGATGAGCATCTCGTGGCGCTCGAGCGCGCGCAGGAGGGGCTCACCCAGCTCCTGCTCCCGCTCCGCGTAGCGTGCCTTCACCGCCGTGCCCACGAGCTCGTCGAGCGCCTCGCGGCTGGCCGCTTCCTCGTAGCGCGGGGCGGGGATGCGCACGTCGAACTGCCGGTAGAGCGCCTCCGTGAGAGCGCCGAGGTCCCAGTCCTCCGGATGCGCGCCCGCCGCCGCGTAGCCGTCGAGGGTGGTGGTCACGAGATCCTCGATCCACTCCGCGATGGTCTCCGCCTGGCTCTCCCCGTCGAGAATCTGGCGGCGCATGCCGTAGATGATCTCGCGCTGCTTGTTCATGACGTCGTCGTACTCGAGCAGGTGCTTGCGAATCTCGAAGTTGTGCGTCTCCACCCGCTTCTGCGCGGTGGCGATGGCGCGCGTCACCAGCTTGTGCTCGATGGGCTCGCCTTCCTCCATGCCGAGGCGCTCCATGATCTTCTGGATGCGCTGGGAGCCGAAGATGCGCAGGAGGTCGTCCTCGAGCGACAGGTAGAAGTGCGACGAGCCCGGATCGCCCTGGCGGCCGGAGCGGCCGCGGAGCTGGTTGTCGATGCGCCGTGATTCATGCCGCTCCGTGCCCACGATGTGCAGCCCGCCCCGCTCCACCACGCGCGCGTGCTCGGGCTCGGTGATCTTGCGCGCTTCCGCGACGGCGGACACACGCTGCTCGGGGGGCGCGGTGGCAGGGTCGAGTCCGCGCTTCCTCAATATTTCCTTGGAGAGGAAATCCGGGTTGCCGCCGAGGAGGATGTCGGTACCACGACCCGCCATGTTGGTGGCGATGGTGACCGCGCCTTCGCGGCCGGCCTGCGCGACGATCTCCGCCTCGCGCTCGTGGTACTTGGCGTTGAGCACCTCGTGGCGCACGCCGCGCTTCTTGAGCAGCTTGGAGAGCGCCTCCGATTTCTCGATGGACACCGTGCCCACGAGCACGGGCTGGCCCGCCTCGTTGCGCTTGATGATATCGTCCACCACCGCGTTGAACTTCTCCCGCTCCGTCTTGTAGACGACGTCGGGATGGTTGAGACGGATGAGGCGCGCGTTGGTGGGGATGACGGTGACCTCGAGCTTGTAGATCTTCCCGAACTCCTCCGCCTCCGTCTCCGCGGTGCCCGTCATGCCGGCGAGCTTGTCGTACATGCGGAAGTAGTTCTGGAAGGTGATGGTGGCCAGCGTCTGGTTCTCGCGCTCGATCTTGACGCCTTCCTTGGCCTCCACCGCCTGGTGCAGCCCGTCCGACCAGCGCCGGCCCGGCATGAGCCGGCCCGTGAACTCGTCGACGATGATCACCTGCCCGTCCTTCACCATGTATTCCACGTCGCGCCGGTACAGCGAGTGCGCGCGCAGCCCCTGCTGGATGTGGTGGAGGATGGTGATGTTGTTCGGATCGTAGAGGTTTTCCACGTTGAGGAGGCGCTCGCAGGTAACGATCCCCTGCTCGGTGAGCGAGACCGCGCGCGACTTCTCGTCCACTATAAAATCGCCCGCCTTGACTTCCTCGATCTCCGATAGCTTACCCTCGACGATCGTCGCCGCCCGCTTCAGCTTGGGAATGATCCGATCAATTTTGTAGTAGAGGTCGGTGGATTCATCGGCCTGACCAGAAATAATCAAGGGGGTGCGCGCTTCGTCCACCAGGATGGAGTCGACCTCGTCCACGATGGCGTAGTGCAGCTCGCGCTGCACGAGCTCGTCGAGGGAGAAGCGCATGTTGTCGCGCAGGTAGTCGAAGCCGTACTCGTTGTTGGTGCCGTAGGTGATGTCGCACCGGTAGGCGGCGCGCCGGTCGATGGGCCGCAGCGCCGCCATGCGGATGTCCGGCGTGGAGTAGTGCGGATCGTACTGGAAGGAGGCCTCGTGCTGGATCACGCCCACCGTGAGCCCAAGGAACTCGTAGAGCGGCCCCATCCACTGCGCGTCGCGCTTGGCGAGGTAGTCGTTGACGGTGACCACGTGCACGCCCTTGCCCGTGAGCGCGTTGAGGTAGGCGGGCAGCGTGGCCACGAGCGTCTTGCCCTCGCCTGTCGCCATCTCCGCGATCTTGCCCTCGTGCAGCACCATGCCACCGATGAGCTGCACGTCGAAGTGGCGCATGCCCACCACGCGGCGCGCCGCCTCGCGGCACACGGCGAAGGCCGCCGGCAGCAGGTCGTCCACCGTCTCGCCCTTCGCCACGCGCTCGCGCAAGCTGTCGCTGCGCGCCCGCAGCTCCGCGTCGCCGAGCGCCTTCACCTCGGGCTCGAGCGCATTGATGGCGGCCACCACCGGCATCATGCGTTTGACGTCGCGCTCGTGCTTGGTGCCGAAGATCTTCTTGAGGACGGCGTCGATCATTCCGCGACCATTATATACACGGCCTCCAGCGTCACTTCCGGCCGCCGAGCAGCGTGCGCGCGTGACCGAGCGCGGTGGAGGAGGCGGCGTCGCCGCCGAGCATCCGCGCCACCTCGCCCACGCGGTCGTTCCCCGTGAGCGGCATGGCGGCCACACGCGTGCGTCCGGCGCGCACGCTCTTGGCCACACGCAGGTGGTGATGCGCGAGGGCGGCGATGGGCGCAAGGTGCGTGACGCAGAGGACCTGACGTCCCTCCGCCGCCGCCGCCAGCGTGTGCGCGACCGCGGTGGCCACGCTGCCGCCGATACCGGCGTCGACCTCGTCGAAGATCATGGTGGGCACGCGGTCGGCTTTGGCGAGGACGGCCTTGAGGGCGAGCATGGTGCGCGACAGCTCGCCGCCGGAGGCCACGCGCGCGAGCGGCTTGATGTCCTCACCCGGGTTCGTGGAGAGGCGAAACTCGACGCGATCGACGCCCCGCGCCGACATCGCCTCGAAGGCGGCGGCGTCCACCGCGATCTGAAAGACGGCCCGTTCCATGCCGAGAGCGCGCATCTGCTTCTCCACCTGGGCGGCGAGGCGCGCGGCGGCCGTGCGGCGCCGCTCCGAGAGCGCGTCCGCCGCCGCCACCAGCTCCGCCCGCACATCGGCGAGCGCGCGCTCCTGCCCCGCCAGCACCTCCTCGTGGCGGGCGAGACGATCGAGCTCCTCCGCGGCGCCGGCGGCGAACCGGATCATCGCCTCCTCGGTGTCGCCGTACTTGCGCTTCAGGCGCGCGAGCGCGTCGAGCCGGTCGTCGATCGCCTCCAGCCGCCCGGGCTCCGCCACCACGCCGTCGCGCAGCACGCGCACGGTCGCCAGCACGTCTTCCACCTGCACGCGGGCGCTCTCCAGCCCATCGACGGGCGCCGCGAACGCCGGGTCCAGCCGGCCCAGATCCGCGAGGACACGCGCGGCACGCCCCAGCCGCGCCTGCGCCGAGTGCGCGTCGTCGTCGAGGAGCGTGGTGACTTCCGCGAGCCCGCTCATGAAGCGCTCCGCGTGCTGCACGCGCTTGCGCTCGACGCGCAGCTCGTCCTCCTCCCCTGCGCGCAGGCGTGCCCCCTGCAGCTCCGAGACCTGGAAGCGCAGGAGGTCCTCGCGCTGCGCGCGGTCGCGCGCGGCGGCGCGCGTGCGCTCGACGTCGTCGCGGGCGGCCCCGTATTTCGCGAAGAGGGCGGCCACGCGATGCGCGCGCTCCTCGGCATCGGCGAAGCGATCCAGCAAGGCGAGCTGGACGGGCGCCTGCAACAACCGCTGGTGCTCGTGCTGCCCGTGCACTTCGACGAGCTCGTCGCCGAGACGCTCGAGCAGTCCCACGGTGACCGGCGAGTCGTTCAGGAACGCCCGGTGTCGCCCCGAGCGGCTGAGCTCTCTGCGGATCACGATCTCGCCGTCGGCGGCGGCCAGCCCCGCCTCTTCCAGCACCGAGACGGCGCCCGCGTGCCGGTCCACGGCAAAGACGGCTTCCACGGTGGCCGTGTCCGCGTCGGCGCGGATGACGTCGCTCTGCGCCCGCGCCCCACGCACGAGCAGGAGCGCGTCGATCAGCATCGACTTGCCTGCGCCCGTTTCCCCCGTGAGCACGTTCAGTCCCGGCGTGAAGGGAACCGTCACCGACTCGATCACCGCGAAGTTCTTGATGCGCAGCTCGCGAAGCATGGGCCCGATGCTATGCCCCGGGCAGGAGAGCGATCAAGAAGTATTGCCGGTGATACGTTACCGCTCCCCCCACTTCAGCTTCGTGCGCAGGACGGAGAAGAAATCGGTGCGCGGGAACCTGACGAGGCGGATGCGCGAGGCGGCCTGCTCCACCTGCACGGTGTCATGCTCGTTGAGGTTGACACCGATCTGGCCGTCGATGGTCAGCATCACGTCCTGATCGGTCTTGAGGGTGACGTCGATGCGCTGGTGTCCGGGGAGGACGATGGGCCGATTGGTGAGCGTGTGGGAGGCGATGGGCACGATCACGACCGCATCCATGGTGGGGAACAGGATGGGGCCGCCCGCGGACAGGCAGTAGGCGGTGGAGCCGGTGGGCGTGGAGATGATGAGGCCGTCCGCGCGATAGGCGGTCGCGTACTCGCCCTGCACGGAGACCTCCAGGTTGATGATGCGGCTCATCGCCGACTTGGTGATGACCACGTCGTTGAGCGCGGCGTACTCTCCCACCGACTGCCCGCGGCGCACGACGCGTGCCGCCAGCATCATGCGCTCGTCGATGGCCATACGCCCACCCAGGTACGCGTCCACCGCCGCCACCGCCTCCTCGACGGTGGTGGCGGTGAGAAAGCCGAGCCCTCCCAGGTTGATGCCGAGCAGCGGCACGCCGAGGTCGCCCACGGCGCGCGCCATGGACAGCAGCGTGCCGTCGCCACCGAGCACGATGATGAAGTCACACTGGCCGGGCAGGTCCGACTTGCGCACCGCGGCCGCCGCCGCCGACGGCACGAGCCCCGCGGTTTCCTTCTCGAGGCTGACGCTCAGGCCGCGGC